>WQYR01000092.1 GCA_009781145.1 Propionibacteriaceae bacterium
GTCGTATTCCGCTGGGGTGATCCCACCGGAGTCAAGCAGCGACTTCCATTTGATCAACTCATCGGCTTGAGAATTTCCCGGGTGGACCGTGTCATTGATGAACTGTGCAGCTAGGGCGGCCGCGTTGTAGGCGACCGGATCTTGGATGCTTTTCCTCACTGCGGCCCAACCGCCAATCCCCATGTAATTCACTGACACGGTAGTCGGTATGGACACCACTGGCAGTCCGGTTACAGAAGTGCGAACCTTCACGTGGCCGTCTCTCTGCGCCTCCGCACCGATCACATCAGAGAAGTTCAACACGATAAACCGCAGGTCCGGCCACCCCATAAGTGGTTCAATGCTGAACTCAAAAAGCCTATTCTTGTCATCTGCCGCTACCATCGCAGGGTTATATGGACCAAACGACCGCGTTTGGGTGAACAACTGGGAGAGCAGAACCTGATCCTTGATGGTCGCGTCATACACCGATTGGATTTGAGTCAAAGTGTCGATCAGATCGCGGAGTTGCTGCTCATCAAGTTTGTCATAGTCGATATCTCCATCCAGTTCCTCAGCGTGGGTTACACAACTCCGGCACACACGGGCGCCGTCCTGCAATGTCTTGTTTCCCAATCCGCTAATCGGCTTCCTGCACAGACAACAGATTTGCGTGTTCATTAGTCCTCCTGCTGTCTCTCCACACCACTAGCGTAGTTGACGGTTTTGCTATGCACATTGTGGATAACATCAACCCTCCAGAACAGGCAGCTACACCGGGCCGCCTGGCGGCCGCAACACCCCGACTCACTGGTTAAACACCATCCACATCAGCGCCCACACGGCTGCAAACCCGACTAGGACGACGCAACCTACGATGCCGACCACCAGACCGATCCGGCTCAGTACCCGTTGTGACGTTTGGCCGTCGGTGTTCTTCAGGCCGCCCCGCCCGCATACGACCGCACAGATCGACCCAGCCGCGGCCAGCGCCACGAATATCGCCTTTCCGACACTGTTATCGAGGAGCATGTACCACAGCATCAGGCCGCTCAGCACGGCCACAAATCCCCCAAGAACTGCGACGAAACCCAAGGTCAAACCTGAGTGGTTCCTTTTAGTGGTTTGAAGGCTTGACGGTGTGCCCACTCTGTCCCCTTTGGCTAGACGAGATGCGCCCTGAACAGTAACAAGTCTACGAACAGATTGGTGCCTACTGGGACTTGCCGCTCCGTCCGGTCATCCGCACATTGCGTTGACTTCAGCTAAGATGTCGTTGGTGGGCACCGACCCGTCATCGCCACCAGAAACCCCATCACGCACTGCGTCGGTGCAGTGGCAGTCCAGCTGGGGAATATCAGCAGGTGTGACCGGTCCGAGTCGCCATGACAAGGGTGTCCTCGGGCAGATCGAGAAGCATCGGTGCGGTCAGAAAGTCCACCGGAATGGGCCTTCTGGCCACGGCCACTGTCTCTGAAGTGACATCGCCTAAGTACCAGTGATAGAGCAATCCGATTCGCTTGGCACCGGCGTTCATTGTCTCTTGAATGAGCGCCAGCCAATCCTCCGCGCTGGGACCAGCCGGGTGATGTGACTTTGGTTTGGATGTCCGCAGTTTGCTCCCCAGTTCGGTGCCACAATCGCACAGCGAGTCACGGACAAGGTAGATCTCGTCTGGGCGTAACTGCGTGGCCACGGACTTATTGTGGCACTCGGTGAATACCATGTGCCTGGCCAGTGCCAGCTCATTGAGATGCGCTACTGGCAGGCCCGACATAACGACGGTGATGAAGTAACACATGCCCTGTTGGCCTTCTCTCGCTTGCCCAGCAGAAGTCTACAGACGCCGCCGGAGAACGCCGAGGCCGATTGGCTCGCGCTGGCGCCAAAAACGCATCACTGGGGCGTTTTCTTCACGCACCATCCCTGACGGGTTCGAGTCCACAGAACACAATGTCGTTCCCACAGGGGCCGATGGCCCCCGTCAGAACGACGTGGAGCACAGGGGACTCGAACCCCTGACTTCGACCTTGCAAAGGTCGCACTCTACCAACTGAGTTAGTGCCCCGAGCCGTTACAGTCTACCCCGATATCTCAAGGCCCGTCCACGGCCGTCATCCCCGCTCGGTCGACCGCCTTGGTATCGAACGTCCTGGTTTGGGTACACCCCTGCGCGGCGGAAACCGCCACAATCAGTGCGTCAGCGAAGTCCGCATGCTTCTCTATGACGGCCTGGAGCGCGTCAGTGACGAGGTCTGCGTCCTGAACATAGATCGTTTCGACGTCGAGCAGCTTGTCGATGAAGCTGGCGGCCTGTTGCGTCGTCTTGTTGTAGGAGCGGGTCAGCACCCACCAAAGCTCGACCAAGACGATGTGGGTCACCAACGCCGGGTCGTCTGGCGTCAGCGAGTCAATCAGTGTGTCGGCGCAACTCGTCTGTTGCGGATCGTCACGAATCGCGTATCGGACCAGGACGTTGGTGTCGAGGCTGATCATCGGTTGGCCTCGGCAGCGGCTTCAGCGATGCCGTCGTTCATCTGGTCGACTGTAAGGGCCGGGCCAACCCACGCGCCAAAGAAGCCTTTCAATGAGTCACTGGGAGAACTGGCCGGCCGAAGCTCGTATGCCCCGTCAGCACGCTTGATGAACCGGACGCGGACGCCAGCTTCCAGACCGAGATCATCTCGCACAGCAATCGGAACGGTGATCTGCCCTTTGGAGGTCATGGTCGCACTAGGCATAAACGTCATTCCTTTCAGATATCCGTTTTCCTTACTTCTTTATCCTATCACTCGCACGTAAGGCGGACTCGAACCAACCCAACAAACGCCGCCTGGGCAGGCCCTACGCCCGCGTCCCCATTCGAAGCGGAGATCTCTGACACGATTTCGCTGTTTTTGCGTCGCTGAACACCGCCTCAGCGCGGGTGCGTCGCGTAATCGCGGTTGAGGCGGCGATCTCTGAACCTGTCCCGGCAGTGTGACGTCAGATGCCCTGCGGTGTCTAGGCAAATCGGGACAAACTCGTACTCACATCGCCGACGGCACTGTTGCCGCTGTCACATCACGAACTGGCTTCGCGTTTGTCCCAGTTCCGTTTGCCAAGCGCGCCCCCGCTGTCCCCGGTAGACTGAAACGCGTGTCCACCCTTAGCCAAGCCCAAGCCAACGCGCTTGGGCACCTCATGCGATTGACTCCCGTCATCGCTGAGTTGGGTTCGCTTTTTGGCAACGCCGGGCATCAGCTCTACCTTGTCGGTGGGTCGGTGAGGGACGCCCTGCTGGACCGGTTGGGGGACGACCTGGACTTCACCACGTCCGCCCGTCCTGACGAAACCGAACGCCTGCTGCGGAAGTTCACGCACTCTGTTTGGGACATTGGGAAAGCGTTCGGCACCATCGGCGGGCAAAAGCGAGTTGACGGCGTCGAGTTCAAAATCGAGATCACAACCTTCCGGGCTGACTCCTACGAGCCAGAGTCACGCAAACCCACTGTCGAGTTCGGCGACACCATCGATGGGGATCTGCGACGCCGCGACTTCACCGTCAACGCGATGGCGATAGACGTCGTCACACCCACACCCAAGCTCGTCGACCCCTACGGCGGATTGGATGACCTGGCCGACCACCTACTGCGGACGCCCGCGCCCCCGGAAGTGTCCTTCTCGGACGACCCGCTGCGCATGATGCGGGCATGCCGGTTCACGTCCCAGCTGATGTTCGCGCCAACTCCGGACGTCCGCGCCGCCATGACGAACATGGCCGCCCGAATCGAAATCGTCTCCGCCGAGCGCGTCCAAGTTGAGCTGACGAAACTGCTGCTCAGCGACCACCCGACCCCTGGCCTGGCGCTGATGGTCGCAACCGGGTTGGCCGACTACATCCTGCCGGAGCTGCCCGCCCTTCGTCTCGAACGCGACGAACACAACCACCACAAGGACATTTACGAGCACACCTTGACCGTCCTGGAGCGCTCCGTCGAGTTTGAGAAGCAGCGTGGACACCAGCCTGACCTGGTGGGACGCCTCGCCGCGCTGCTGCACGACATCGGTAAACCGGCGACGAAACGCATCGAAGCCGGCGGCAAGGTCAGCTTCCACCACCATGACGTTGTCGGCGCCAAGCTGGCCAAGCGACGCCTGAAGGCGCTGAAATACAGCAACGACGTGGTCGATGCCGTCGTCCAGTTGGTCGATCAACACCTGCGCTTCCACGGTTACGGCGAGGCCGGCTGGACAGATTCGGCCGTCCGCCGCTACGTCCGCGACGCTGGCGACGAGCTTGAGCGCCTGCACATTTTGACGCGCTCCGACTGCACCACCCGCAACCCGCGCAAAGCTGAGACCCTGCGCCGCGCCTACGACGAGCTTGAGTTCCGCATCGACGAGTTGCGCGCCCAAGAGGAGTTGGACGCCATCCGCCCCGACCTTGACGGTACCCAGATCATGACGGCCCTGGGCATCAAGCCCGGCCCCGATGTCGGCCGCGCCTACAAGTGGCTGCTCGAGCGACGGATGGAGGACGGCCCCCTCGGCGAAACCGCCGCGACCGAAGCCCTAAAAGCCTGGTGGGCTGGACAGACGTCCTAGTCAGACGATGAACGGCGCCCACTCGCGGATTGACGTCGTTTCTACGCCATTTGCCGAGTAATAGGGGTCTGACGCCATTAGCGCCTCAACCTCCTCGCGGGTATCGACGTCCCAGATGACGACGGCGGCCGTGTCGTCGGCCAGCGGGCCGGCCATCAGCACTTTGCCCTGCCGATGCTGCTCGGCCAAAAGCTCGCGATGGGCAGGACGGGCGGCCAGACGCTCCGGCGTCGGCGATATCGCAACCTCAAGAATGAACATGTGCTGATTGTATCCGTCGAATCGTCTCTCAAATCGCTGACGGTTCAGATCCTGGATAGCGGTCGCAGGTGTCACCGTGCATGTCTTCGACACAACCGCACCCAAACGGACGGTTAGCTGTAACCGGCGACGAACTAGTGACGTTTTACAGCAAAACGAGGCCTTTTCCGGAACAAGACAGCACCCAAACGCCTCGACGAGCCGTTAACTGGGCGTTTGGGTGCGGTCTTGTCAAAGGGGACGGTGGTGGGCGGCCAGACGCTCTGGTGTCGGCGAAATGGCAAGAATGGACATGTGCCGATTGTGGTGCCATCGCCTTGCTACGAGCGTGGGTTGTGTTGGGTAGAAGGTGTTTCCGTCGCGGGGGGCGTTCCGGGAGGCGATGCCTGCGGCATCCTACCGCCTCCCTGCACTCCGGGGGGCCCCTAAACCGGCGCTCCTTCGGACCGCAGCGGTTACACCCCCGAGCCCCCGACTCGTGGAAAACTTCCACCCAACGCAACAAGCCTTGAACACCCCACACAATGACCGAGTGCAGGGCGCGGATGACAACGTCGGGCAACGTAGACTCTTTTCCTGATGCCGCTCTTTCCGCCTTCTGTGCGCGCTTACACCCGGTTAACGCAAGGGTCAAGCGCGGCCTCGGCGTCCCCTGATACGTCCCCTACGCGATTGCCAGATGAGGCACCCGTCACTGAATCTCCGGCCCGCTTCACTGTGTGGATGATCGGCCGCCAAGCCCGGATCACCGCGGCTTCGGCCGTGTTTTCCCTGTTCTGGCTGCTGCCTGGCACACTCAGCCCATTCCTACTCGGCCGCGCCATTGATCAAGGTGTGACAAGGCATGACATTGGCGCCACCGCCATGTGGGCGGCACTTCTGGCTGGCGTCGTCCTCATCGGGGTGATCTCGGACGTCGTCGCGTCGGCCTTCCAGATCAGCTCGTGGCTGGACGCCCTGTATCGCACCACGAAATTGGTCGCCCGCAAGGTCGCGCAGATGAGCCACGTCATCATCAAACGCGTGCCGGCCGGCGAGATGCTGTCGGTCGCCAGTTCCGATTCGGACACCTTCGGCGCTTTCACCGAGGTCACCGGACGGGCCATCGCGTCGCTGGCGTCCTTCGCCTTCGTGACGGCACTGGTGTTGTCCGAGTCGGTGACGCTCGGCCTGGTGGTGCTGGCGTCCGCTCCCGTCATCCTGGCGGCGTCTGCCCCTATCGTCCTGCCGATGCAGCGCAACCAGCAGCTTGAGCGCGAGCGCACCTCCACACTGACGGGCATGGCTGTTGATATCGTCTCGGGCTTGCGGATTCTGCGCGGCGTCGGCGGTGAGAAGCTGTTTGGTGACAACTATCAGCGCCAGTCGCAGCGCGTCATCGCCGCCGGCAAGCGAGCCGGCTACTGGTGGGGCTTGTTTCAAGCCGTCTCGACGCTGCTGACCGGTTGCCTACTGGTGCTGCTGACGTGGCTGGGTATCCAGCACATGATGACGGGCGACCTGACTGTTGGCCAGTTGATCAGCTTCTTCGGCTACGCCGTCTTTCTGGCGCGGCCGTTCTCGACGTTCGTCGAATTCATTCAGAAGTGGATCCAGGCTTTGGTGTCCGCGCGCAAGACCCTGGGCATCACCAACCACCTGCCGCCATGGACGGAGCCGAACCCACCATCGAGGTGGTCACTAGGGCAAATACATGACGACGTGTCTGGGTTCACGGCCACACCAGGCGAGTTGACCATCATTGTCTCCGACGTGCCCGATGACTCAGCGGCGCTGTGCGATCGTCTGGGACGCTACCTGCCTATCGGCGACGGCGGCAGCGTTGAGGAAGAGACCGCCGTCTGGGGCGCCGAAGCCAAACGTCAGCGGCGTCAGCAGTTTGACCAGCGGGCCGCCCAGGCATCCCGGGATGAGAAGCTGGCCCAGGGCGAGTGGGGCGTCACGGTTGGCGGGGTGGACATCAGCCACATCGATCTAGCTGAACTGCGACATCACGTTCTGGTGACGGATGCCAGCGCTGCCGTCTTCGCCGGGACGCTTCAGCACATGGTGGACCCCCACGCCAACCACACCCGCGAACAAGCCGAGCAAGCACTGTGGGTCGCCTCGGCTGACGACGTCTGGGAAGCTCTGCCGGACGGTTGGCAAGGACGCATAGACGAGCGCGGACGTGGGCTATCGGGCGGTCAGCGGCAAAGACTGATCTTGGCGAGGTCATTGTTGATCAACCCCGATGTGCTGGTGATGGTCGAACCAACGTCAGCCGTCGACGCCCACACCGAAGCCCGCATTGCCGACCGCCTACCTGAATACCGCGCCGGCCAGACCACCATACTCACTACCGTCTCGCCGCTCTGGTTGCGTCACGCCGACCGCGTCGTCTTGTTGGACGGAGGTCAAGCCGTCGCCACTGGGACGCACGCCGAGCTCATGTCGTCCAACCCCCGATACCGGGCCGTGGTTGTCCGGGGCGAGGGGGTCGA
>WQYR01000093.1 GCA_009781145.1 Propionibacteriaceae bacterium
GTTGCACAGCAGGCGGTGTTTCAGGAACTGTTCTTCGGATGCTGTTCTGAACGGGAAGCAAACCTATTGGTCGAAACGACGTTACTTGAGCCGAGGTAAGCCCGCCACGGAACAGGCGATTTCGCTTCGACCCGTAGACTAATTGTCTATGACGCGTAGTGTGCATCTGATCATCAACCCGAGGGCTGGTCGCGGCCGGGCTCGGAAGGCTTTGCCGTCCGTCTTGGCCGGCTTGCGGACGGGCTGGAAAGACATTGACCTGCAGGTGCAGCAGACGTCCAGCCCGACGGACGCCAAGGCCCGCGTCAAGGCGGCTGCCCAGCGGCTGTTGAGCAATGTCGACGAAAAGAACCCGCCGGCTTTGCTCGTCATGGGTGGCGACGGCATGGTCAGCTTGGGGCTGGACGCGGTGGCCGGGACGCCGGTGCGGTTGGGCGTCATACCAGTGGGCACCGGCAACGACTTCGCTCGTGGCACGGGCCTGCCCAACACGGCAGACAAGGCTGTCGCCGCAATTGTCGCCGGGCTGGAGCGGCCGGTCGATCTCATGCAAGTGGAGGGCGCGCTGGTCGGTGGAGCCAGGCGGCGTTGGGTCGGGTCCGTGGTTTCGACGGGCTATGACGCCCTGGTGAACCGACGCACCAACCGGCGCGTTGTTGACGTCGGGCCGGTGGCATACGGCTTGGATGCGCTGATCGAACTGGCCAAGTTCCAGCCGATGAACTACCGCATGACCATCGATGGCGTGCGGCGAGACGAGGTGGCCATGCTGGTGGCCGTCGGCAATGCGGGCTTCATCGGCGGCGGCATGCACGTCTGCCCGGACGCCAGCCCGACGGACGGTCTCCTCGACCTGACCATCGTCCACCCAGTGGGGCGGGGCACCCTGCTGAGGCTGCTGCCCAGCATGTATGACGGTAGTTTCCGCAAAGACCCGGCCGTCGAGACGCTGCGCGCCCGCCAGGTGACCATCGACGGTGATCGCATGTTTGGCATGGCCGACGGCGAGGAACTCGGCAAAGTGCCGCTGGAATGCACCTGCGAGGCTGGCATCTTGTGGTTGATGGGGGCCGATGCCTGATATTTCGGCGTTTTGGCAGGGTTACAATTTCCCGCCCGACGACTACCAGGTTGAAGCCTGCGGGCACCTGGCGGCCGGACGCAGCGTGCTGGTGGCCGCCCCAACCGGTGCCGGTAAAACGGTGGTCGGCGAGTGCGCCTGTTGGCTGGCGCTGCGGGACGGCACCAAATGCTTCTACACCACGCCGATCAAGGCGCTTTCGAACCAGAAATACCACGACCTGGTGGCACGGCACGGTGCGGACGCCGTCGGCCTTCTGACGGGTGACCAATCGATCAACTCCGAAGCGTCCCTGGTAGTGATGACGACCGAGGTGCTGCGCAACATGCTGTACGCCGGCTCGCCGACGCTGAAGGGCCTCGGCTATGTGGTGATGGACGAGGTGCATTACCTGGCCGACCGGTTTCGCGGCGCCGTTTGGGAAGAAGTCATTCTGATGCTGCCCGCATCGGTGGCGCTGGTGGCGCTGTCGGCCACGGTCAGCAATGCCGAGGAGTTCGGCGAGTGGCTCGATCAGGTGCGCGGTGGTGTCGGAGTTGTCGTCTCGGAACGTCGTCCGGTGCCTTTGGAGCAACATGTGGCAGTGGGCCGCGACTTGGTTGACCTGTTCGACGGCCAAACCGTCAACCCTAAACTGAAACAGGTGGCCCGCATGCAGTCGCTGGCGCTGCGCACCAGTTACAAGGGACGAAACCACGGCGGCGGGGGGCGCAGGGGTGGCAACTTCGGCGACCCCGGCATGGCACGGCGTTCCGGGGCAGCCGATCGCACCCACGGGCCGAACCTGACGCCGTCCCGACGCCAACTGGTGTTGGCCATGCGGCGGGCCGATCTGCTGCCGGCCATCGTCTTCGTCTTTTCGCGGGCCGGCTGCGACGGCGCGGTCCGCCAGTTGATGGGGGACGGTGTGAGCCTGACCTCGGAGTATGAGCGTCAGGCTTTGATGGAGATCGCCGAGACCCACGGAGCCGCGCTGGCCGATGACGACAAGGACGCCGTCGAGTGGGACGCCTTCACCCAAGCGCTGGGTTGCGGCATCGCGGCGCATCATGCCGGCCTGTTGCCCGTCTTCAAGGCGGTTGTCGAAGAGGGGTTCGCGGCGGGCCTCCTGAAGGTGGTGTTCGCCACGGAGACGCTGGCCCTGGGCATCAACATGCCGGCACGCAGCGTGGTCATCGAGAAACTGGTCAAGTTCAACGGCGAGACCCACGCCGACATAACACCGGGGGAGTACACCCAGTTGACCGGCCGGGCCGGGCGGCGCGGAATCGACACTTTAGGCCACGCCATCGTGTTGTGGCGCGCCGGTATGAACCCGGCGGCGCTGGCGGGTTTGGCGTCACGGCGCATGTATCCGTTGCGGTCAAGCTTTTCGCCGACCTACAACATGGCCGTCAATCTGGCGGCCACAAGGGGTTATGACCGCGCGCTCGACCTTCTGCAAGGCAGTTTTGCGCAATTCCAAGCCGACCGTCGCCGGGCCGGGCGTGCCAGTACGCTGGTGGCGCGTTTCGAACGGATCTGCGACGTCCTGGTGAGGCTGGGCTACCTTGAGCCAGACGACGCCACGCTGACCCCAGCCGGGCGCCTACTGACCCGGCTGTATTCCGAAATGGACCTCGTTCTGGCGCAGGCCCTGCGCGGTGGCGTCTTCGACGGGCTGGGTGTGCCCGAGTTGGCGGTGGCCTTGGCGTCACTGCTGTACGAGGCGCGCCGCGACGGCGCCGCCCGTCCACCCCGATGGCTGGACGCGCCACTGCGTGGATTGCGTCGCGTCGTCGTCGAGGTGCGCACCGTTGAGCGCGAGTGCGGCGTGGAGCCCGGACGCACCCTCGACCCCGGCTTCTCCGAGGCGGCCTACGCCTGGGCGGACGGGGCGTCGTTGGCCGAAGTGCTGGACGACTGTGGCCTGCCCGCAGGCGATTTCGTCCGCTGGACGCGTCAGATCATCGACCTGGCACAGCAGGTGGCGGCAGCGCCCGGTGTTGCCCCGGGCGTGACCGCCACCGCGCTCGGTGTGGTCAAGGCGATGCGGCGCGACCTGATCGACATCGACGCTGCCGACGCCGACGAGTGACGGTATGCTTGCCGAAAAGGAGACCGAATGGTGCCGATGGAGATATCCAACACGATGGGCTGGATCATCGTCGTTGCTCTCAATCTGGCTTTGACGGGCGTCTTCATCTTCGTGCGCAGCCAGACCCGTCGCCGCTGAAGCTACATGCCGGCGGCCTGCTTCAGATACGTCAGAAGTGCATCGCCAGTTTCCCCAATTGCCGGGTTACCGTTGGCGTCGAACAAACCGCCCCAATTGATCACGTTTCCGTTGACGAGAATCATTGGCGTACCGCCAACGCCAGAGGCTTGGCCGTTGGTGGTGTCGTTCGTCATTTGGCCGGTGCTCGGGTCGTAGTACAGCGGGGCATTGCCTCCGAACAGGTAGGTGTTCGGTGGGTTGGGGTTGTTGATCAGACCAGCATTGTTCGGCTCACTGTATGCGACCCAGTCGCGGGTGGCGCGGCGGTCGTAGCAGGCCTGGAAGGTGGTCAGGGCGTCACCCGTGAGGCCGGCGGCTGTTGCGAAATCTGAGCGCAACTGCTGGTCGGTGTAGCCGGTGCCCTCCTGCGGTTGGTTGGTGAAAATGGTGTTGTGGTAGGGGACGTATTTGCTGCTGTCGGCGACGTCGGCGCAGGCCGCCGCGATGCCCGCCATGGTGGACGACGAATTCACCGTGATGCGGTCGAGGAACGTCCGCGTGTGGTACCGCAGGATGATGTCGCCCGACGCGGCCAGATCGGCGAAGGCCTTGTCGTAGCCCTGTTCCAGCTTGCCGCAATAGGGGCATTGGTAATCGAACTGGACGTCAACGATCAAGGCATCCGGCTTGGCCGTGCCGGGCACTTGGATCCAGGCTGACATTGTGACGTCGGTGCTGTTGCCGTCCGGTGGTGCCACCTGCGGTGCGTCCAGCACCCCCGACGTGGTCGGGCTTCCGCTCTTCCAGACCCAGTGCCCAACCGACACTCCGATGCCTGCCGCGACAATGGCCACGGCCACGATCACCGGCAGCACCCACCTGGCCGATCGTGCCGAGCTGGTTGCTCCGAAGGTCTGCCCGGCGTCGGTGGCCTTGCGGGCGGCTGCCGCCGCTTTGGTGAAGTTATCGCCCTGCGCACTCAACCAGTCGATCAAGGATGAGTCAGCGGACGGATTGGCGGCCACCAGGGGTCGCAGGGTCGGCTGTGCAGCGGCGATCTGCGTCAAGTCGTCCGAGGACGTCTCCGGGTTCTTGGCGGCCCGCGCCGCAATGACAAAGTCTGAAAAGTCAGCCATCGGTTCCTCCTGATTTACAAGACAACTCTACCGGTATTCTGGAACCGTGAGTTTGGCTATCCGTATCATCCCATGTCTGGACGTCGACGCGGGCCGCGTCGTCAAGGGTGTCAACTTCCGCGACTTGCGCGACGCGGGCGACCCCGTCGAGCTGGCTGCCCGGTACTACGCCGAGGGCGCCGACGAGATAACCTTCCTGGATATCTCGGCGTCGGCGCAGCAGCGGGCGACCACCCGCGAAGTCGTCCAGCGCTGCGCGGAGACGGTTTTCATACCGTTGACGGTCGGTGGCGGTGTGCGCAGCGTCGAGGATGTCGACGATTTGTTGCGCACCGGCGCTGACAAGGTGTCGATCAACACGGCTGCCATCGCTGATCCTTCCGTCATTGACGCCATCGTCAACCGCTTCGGAAACCAGGTGTTGGTGCTGTCGCTGGATGCCCGGCGTGAGGCCGGCCAGCCGTCAGGTTTCGGGGTGACGACGCACGGCGGACGTCGGCCTGCCGGCCTGGACGCCATCGAATGGGTACGTCAGGCAGTGGACCGCGGTTGTGGTGAGGTGTTGCTGAACTCGATGGACGCCGACGGGACGACCGCGGGGTTCGACATCGAGATGATTGAGGCCGTCCGGGCGACCGTCGATGTGCCGCTGATCGCTTCCGGTGGAGCCGGCCAGGCGAGCGACTTCGTGGCCGCCGCCCAAGCCGGCGCCGACGCAGTGCTGGCCGCGTCGGTCTTCCACTTCGGCACGCTGACCATCGCCGAAGTGAAGAAGGCGCTAGCCGACGCCGGTTTCCCTGTTCGGTGACACCTCAGTTCCGTCATCCTGCGCGCAGTCGCAGGATCATTTCGTCTTGAAATGTGAAACGACTGGCTTTTTTTCCAAAAAGTCCGCTAGCATAGGCACGTGCTCAAATCATTGGTACTTATCGTCTAGCGCTTCGGCAGCCCGAAGCGCTCCCTCGTATGCGATCTCGCAGCGAGGGTTTTTTGTATGCGAACCAGGCCAATCACGAGAAGGAAGGAAGCCCATGGAAGGCCAGATAATGACCGGCGCCCAGGCGTTGATCGCCTCGCTGGAGCAGGCGGGCGTCGAAGTGCTGTTCGGCATACCAGGCGGGCAGATATTGCCGTCATTCGACCCCATGTATGACTCGAAGATCCGTCAGATCCTTGTGCGTCACGAGCAAGGTGCCGGACACGCCGCCGAGGGGTACGCGGTAGCCACCGGCAAGGTTGGCGTCTGCATCGCAACATCGGGGCCTGGCGCCACCAACCTTGTGACGCCAATATTGAACGCCTACATGGACTCGGTGCCGATCGTCGCGATAACCGGTCAGGTGGCCACGCCGTCCATCGGCACGGACGCTTTCCAGGAGGCGGACATCCGCAACATCACGACGCCGATCACGAAGCATAACTTCCTGGTGACGCGCACGGAGGACATTCCGCGCGCCATCAAGGAGGCCTTCCACATCGCGTCGACGGGACGTCCCGGCCCCGTCCTGGTGGATATCACGAAGGACGCCCAGAATGGCAGCGCACCGTTCGTGTGGCCCAAGACCGTCAATCTGCCCGGCTACAAGCCGACCACGCGGCCTCACGTCCGCCAGGTTCAGCAAGCAGCCGAAATGATCGCGGCGTCCACCCGTCCCGTCCTCTACGTCGGCGGCGGTGTGGCGAGGTCAGGGGCAGGCGAGCAGTTGGCCAAGTTTGCCCACATGACCGGCATACCGGTGACGACGACGCTGATGGCCCGCGACGTGTTCTCCTCCGATGACCCGCTGTCGCTGGGCATGCCCGGCATGCACGGCACCATCGCGGCGGTCGGGGCGCTGCAGAAATCCGACCTGCTGATCGCCATCGGTACCCGTTTCGACGACCGCGTGACGGGCAAGCTGTCCGCCTTCGCGCCGTTGGCCAAGGTGATCCACGCCGACATCGACCCGGCCGAGATCGGCAAGAACAGGGCTGCCGATCTGCCCATCGTGGGCGACGCCAAGGCCGTTCTGACCGAACTGGTGTCGCTGTTCGAGACCATGGAACACCCCGACTGGAAACCGTGGCGCGACTACCTGGACACTCTCAAAGCCCGCTACCCGCTGGGCTGGGACGAACCGACCGACGGGAAGCTTTCGCCTCAGGCCGTCATCAAGCGCATCGGTGAACTGGTTGGCCCCGACGCGATTTATGTGACGGGCGTCGGCCAGCACCAGATGTGGGCCGCCCAGTTCCTGCCGCACGAACACCCCCATGCCTGGCTGACGTCAGGCGGCGCGGGCACCATGGGTTACTGCGTGCCGGCGGCGATGGGTGCCCAGGTCGGGCAACCCAACAAGGTTGTTTTCGGCATCGACGGCGACGGCTGCTTCCAGATGACGAACCAGGAGATCACCACTTGTTCGCTGAACGGCATACCGATCAAGATCGCCATCATCTCCAACAACACGTTGGGCATGGTGCGGCAGTGGCAGACGCTGTTCTATGGGCAGCGGTACTCCAACACGGATCTTCACACCGACGACATCCCTGACTTCGTCAAGATGTCCGAGGCCATGGGCGCGGCCGCATTCCGCGTCACGAAGGCGGACGAGATCGACGACGCCATCACCAAGGCGATGGCCATCAATGATCGTCCCGTCGTCCTCGAGTTCAAATGCGCCACCGACGCCATGGTTTTGCCCATGGTGCCGGCTGGTGCGAGCAACGATGAAATCTTGATAGCACCGGGCGTTGGCCCAGATTGGCAGGAGTGACCATGAGCAGTCATA
>WQYR01000094.1 GCA_009781145.1 Propionibacteriaceae bacterium
CCACAGGTCGTACAAATCTCGCGGCGCGTTCCGGTCGCTCCACGCGGTAGTCTTGGCGGCGACAAAACCGGCTGCGGTCAGGGTGGTCATCGTCACGTCCCGCATACCCTGGTAGCGCAGGGCGACGGTTGAACTCTGCGTGGGCCAGGGCGTGTAGTTTGTGCCGTCGATCAGTTGGACTTTTACGTCGATGTCGCCGACGTGAAACACGCAGGCGTCGGTGTCGTGGCGCACGTCCGCGAGCCACGGGTCGGCGGTGACTGGGCCGAAGCCCGGCGTCAACTGGATCCGGATGGCGTCGTCGATCAACGTTGCGACAGGTCGACGCGCACCGACGCTGAGCAGGTCGATGTCCTCGCTGAGCCGCAAGTCGTTCAGGAAGGTGCGCGACAGGGCGGTGCCCCCGTAGAACACCACGTTGTTCGCCAGCGGCGAGATGGCGGCCAGCAGGTGCGAAATGACGAAGTCGTGACGAATCTGGTCCTCGGCCACACCGAAGCGAGCTGCCCACCGGGCGGCTTCGTCTGGGTCAAGGTCGAACGGTGATCGTCCGGCTCCCGCGATGCGGGCGCGGCGCGAGTCCTCAGCCATGCTCAAGCTCCTTCGCCTTCCAGCCAGTCGCGCACGCGGGCGGCGGCTGCTTTGGGGATTGCGTCGATCAATCGTTCCAGTTTCGCTTCGTCGGCTCGTCCGCGCAGGGCTCGTGCCGCCGTCGCAGCCTCTTGGGGCATGCCCCCCAAGTCCGGGAAGCGGATCAGGTCGATCAAGGTCTGCTCGATGGTCGTGACGCGCATCACACCAAGTCCGCACTGCACGGGAATAGCCTCGACGAGTTCGGCACGTCGCATGGCAAACACAACCCGACCACCAGTGTCCAAAACGACAGGCCGGTGGGGTTCGGGGACGGCAATCACGGTCACGGCGATCGCGCGCGGAATTGCGTGCCAGTGTCGGGCCGCGCCGATGCCCATCAGAGTTGGCACCCTGTCGCCATAGGCGGCAGTGGCGTAGGCCATCGCGGCTTCCTCAAACGGAGGACTCCACGGCCGGCCGGCTGCGATGCTGTCGGGTTTGGCGATGTAGGTGCCGTGGGCGATCTTGGTGAGAGTGCCGCGATCGCGCATCCGGACAAGTTCCTTTTCTGGGTTCGCATACAGGCCGCGCAGCATCACCGGGCGCACCGTCCGCATCGGCGCACCAGCGATCTCAGTCGGCAACCGCCCGGTCAGTCGTTTCATATGCACAATACTACCGGCTAGGTAGTGTTATGCACGCACAGGCGTCGCCGAGTTTGGCTTCTGGCCCATTCGCGATGGTCCCGGAGCAGCAGATGCCCATCACTAACCAAGACTCTCTCTGGTTCGAGGACTCGAGTTCGTCAAAACCCTGCCACCGTGGCAAGGTTTTGACATCCATGAGTTGCTGAATGCGATGCACGCAAAACCTAACATTATGTTAGGGTTTACGTATGGCTGAGGCGTTGACATTCCTGGATCGGATGCGTGAGGTGGCGCTGGAACAGCATGGCTTCGTGACTGCCCGGCAGGCCGCCGAGTTGGGCGGCTCCTCCGCCCTACTCGCCGTAATGGTTCGACGAGGCCGCCTGGAACACCCGGCTCGCGGAGTGTACCGGGTTGGCCAGGTGCCGGTCACCGAGTACGACGGGCACATGCTGGCGGTGCTGTGGACAGGGTTCCCCGAGGCGTGTCTGAGCCATAACACGGCGCTTGATGTGTGGGACATCTCCGACATCCTTCCTGACGAGATTCACGTCACAGTCGCGGCACACAGGCGCATCGAGCGGGTGATCCCGCCGGGCTATGTGATTCACTACGAAGACTTGGCGTCCGCCCAGGTCACCTGGTGGGAGTCGATCCCCACTGTCACCGCCGTTGTGGCTATTCGGCAGTGCTTGGAGACCGGTGTGCCGACGTACCTGATCCGCCAGGCGATTGAGCGTTCCGCCCGTACCGGCATTGTGCCCGCTGGGCAACGCGAACAACTGATGTCGATGCTGGAGGCCCGCTATGTCTGATGAGACCAGACCAGACCTGATGGAGCGGCTGCGGCAGTTGAAGCCGAAAGGCAAAGAGCCGAACTCGGCCAACGTGCTGAACAACTGGATCACGGCGGTCGAGCGCGCTGCCGCTGGGGTCGAGGCCGGTCGGCTGGGCTGGCTGGTCGCTTCCACCATCGTGACGGCGGCCCTTCAACGGGCGGTGGCGCAGGACGGTGGGACGCGTTTTCTACTCAAGGGCGGCACGATGTTGCAGCATCGCCTGTCCGTTCCGACGAGGTCGACCAGGGATGTCGACGGCCTGGTGCGTGGCGATCTCGAGGGTTTCATCGCCGACCTCGACTCCGTGCTGGCCGAACCGTGGGGTGTCGTCGGATTCAGGCGTAGCGAGGTTGAGGTGATCGACACCCCTGGGAAGATCATCAAACCCAGGCGCTTCCAGGTCACGCTGACCCTGCGCGGCGTCACATGGCGGAAAGTGCAGGTTGAACTGTCGCCTGACGAGGGCGGCGCCGGCCAGGTCGGCGAAGCGTTTCCAGCCGCTGAATTGGCCGGACTTGGTCTGCCAGACCCTGACCGTCTGGTCGGACTGGCCATGCGCTACCAGATCGCGCAGAAGATGCATGCCGCGAGCGACCCGCACAATCCACCGGACGAGGTCAACGACCGGGCCAGGGACGTTGTCGACCTGCTGTTACTCAAAGCCTTGTCGGACGACACCGGCGAACCGACAAAGCCTGCGATCAGGGCGGCTGGGGTGGACATCTTCGAGGCGCGTGCCAAGGAGGCGGTTGCCCTGGGCAGACTCCCGCGCGCATGGCCACCGCAGTTGACCGCCTACCCACACTGGCGCGACGACTACGCCAAAGCAGCCGCGTCAGCCCACATCGACACACCACTTGAGGAGGCGGTCGCCATCCTCAACGCCTGGCTCGACGAAATCGACCAGGCCGGGTCATGCTGATTGCCGCGCTGGGCGATGTCCATGGACACTGGCGAGAAGCCGTCGCCTTAGTGGAAGCGGCTTGCGCGTCAGCGGGCGTCACGCCAGCCGATCTGACTGCGGTCTTCCAGGTCGGGGACGCCGAAGCGCTGCGCTCTGAAGCCGAGTTGGCACAGGTAGAGGGGCCGGCCAAATATCGCAAACTGGGCGACTTCCCTGAAGTTGTGTCCGGTGACATCGTCGTGCCCGCCCCGCTGTTCTTCATCGCCGGGAACCATGAACCGTTCGCGGCACTCGACGCGGACGGCGGATTAGTCGAGGGCAACGGCGATTGGGGGCCTAACGTCACTTACCTCGGACGCGCGGGACTGGCCCATATCGGCGGCTTGCGAGTCGGGTTTCTCTCGGGCATCTTTGGCGAAGCCACGTTCCAGCGCGCTCAAGACACCCGACTCAAGTTCCGCGAGGGCAGGCATGCCACTCACTACCTGCCCAGCGAACTGGCTGCGGCACGCCGGGCAATGGGCGGTGGGGTCGACGTGCTGATCACGCACGACTGGCCTACCGGTATCAGCGGCGCCGATATCCCCGAGCCGAGAGGCGACGACAATGTGCGCACCATCATCGACGACTTCCAGCCCGCCCTATCGCTGCACGGCCATATGCACAGGCCAGCATCAGCGCAGTTCGGCAACACCAGCGTCACATGCCTGGCCAGAGCCAGCTGGCGCTTCGGCAACCCGATGGCCGCCGTCGGGATTTGGCGCATCGACCGGGAAACCCGCGTCGCTGAGCGGCTCGGCACCTCGCGCTGACTCAAGCCTGAAACGCGGCCGCTCGGTCGCAGCCATCGTGAGTCAGGATGGCCAACATCGGATTAGCGGCTAACCCGGTACCTATCTCGCCACCCAGAAGGACCAACCTGGGGGTGCGGGCGGCCAGTCAGGCGGTGGAGCCCAGCCGACAGGAGGTTCCCAGCCGTCCGGCGGAGCAGGCCACCCCGGTGGCGCGGCAAAGACGATTCTGGAAGGCCTCGGCGGAATCGGGGCCGGTTGCGCAGGCGCTGAACCCGGCGTTACCGCCGGGTTACCCTCCAGAGTCGCCTCCTGCGTCCGAGTGCCGATAGGCAGAACTGACTCGGATACGGAGGGTGCCAGACTCGGGGTCGTAGAGGCGACGCGCAACGCCGAGCTTGTCGGAAGATTGGCAGCCAGCCAGTTTGCATCGAGTTGGCTCGCCTTCTGTGCATGCAGAACGACCTCGGCCTTGATCTGGTTTCCCCTCACAATCGCTTTGGCACAGGTGAGCATTCCGCGGCTCTCAAGTTCGTGGATGATGGGCAGGTACTCTGCACTCATGCGCGGCGTGAGCTGGCCAACCAGGTTGCCATCGATCTGAAGCTCCACAAGCTCTTTCTCCGCTCGGGTCGACCGATCGGTGACTGCGTGAAGCGTCGCATGGACCCAGGCCTCGCCCTGCTGTCGCAGGTAAGGTCGAAGCGCGTCCTGATGCTCTTCTTCTTTTTGAACCTGGATTGCGTTTCCATGGGGCAGCAGGAGATATGCCGGCGCGGGAGGCAGATTGGAGGGAACGAGCATCCACCAGTCGTCCAGGACGATGGTCACTCTGGCAACTACATGGCTCCGGGTGATGGCCTCACCTCTCTTGTCAAGGCCCTGGAACTCGTCTCGCTCGGCGGCCCATATTCTGCCGTCAGTGACCGGTTGGAAGCCTTGCTGCTGCAGGCCGAGCAACACCGGCTGGTAGTCACCGGTAATCTCCTTCGGCAGATAGCCAACCTGCCTCCCGGCGGCGACCACCATGACCGCATTTCGGTCAAAGCGGTTCGTTGGCTCTGGGACTAGCGCTACTCGCGACTCAATCTCGCTGCCTGCCTCGTCGACGCCGGCTGGGAATAGCGACTCGATTTCCTTTTCACGGTGCGACTCGCCGCTGACCTCCATGTTCGGCCAGTCGTTTCGCCGCCACAACGAGAACTCGACCAAACCTTGCTGGGCCATGTTGCCTCCTTGAGTCCTTTACGGCGTAGTGGACAGATTCGGCCTACCGACGCCGAGGTGTGGCGAGAACGCGGGCCACCGGTATCAGCGCCACCATGACAGCGACTCTTGATTACGACGCCAGTCCTGAGTCGCGATGGCCAGTAGCGTGATCTGTGCTCCTCGGCACAATGGACATTCGGCGACTCGGCACAACCGTGCGAGAGTGGGCCTACCCGACTGGTGCGCCGGAGCCGGTCTCACCGCGTCGGGTTTGGTTGGATTCCGTTGACACGAGCCGACGGGCGGGGCAACGGTCTATCCGATGGAATCCTTCGTGGTGGTGAGGAATCGACGCCTCCGCGCGGCGTTCCGTCCGATTCCACAGATGATCCCACCCGCCGCTGTCATAGCCGTGGCCCGAGCTGTTCGAGTACGTCGGAGACGTCGGGGGCTGTGTGGGCCTTCTGGATGTAGTGGGCCTTCGTCACGGAGGTGTCGGAATGGCCCAGCTGAGCGGCAGCATGCTCAGTGTCCAGTTGCCGGTCGAGCAGGGTGGCGACGGTCTTGCGGAAACTGTGCGGGGTGACCCACTCGAACTCGGTGCCGGCGACGGCGTCACGCAGTTGGCGGCGGAAGTTGTTCGGCGAGCGCAGCGTCCCGGCATGCGATGGGAACACCACATCCTCCTGGGATGACGGGGCTTCGATGGAGCGGCGCGTCAGCATCGTGACGGCGAAGCGTGGCAGCGTGACGGTGCGCCAGCCGGCCTTCGTCTTGGGGTGGTCTTGACGGATCAGGCCCT
Organism: Propionibacteriaceae bacterium; assembly: GCA_009781145.1. GTDB lineage: Bacteria > Actinomycetota > Actinomycetes > Propionibacteriales > Propionibacteriaceae > WRGV01. The sequence continues at coordinate 5,766 of WQYR01000094.1, forward strand.
CGTCGGAGCGGACCACCAGTGTTCCGGCGATGGTGACAGTCGACTTGCCCGAGGCGGGTGCCAGGTCGACGTCGCACCAGCGCAGGGCGAGGACTTCGCCGATGCGCGCACCGGTGGCGGCGAGCATGTCGATCACATCCAACACGTCGGTGGCGCGGGGACGCCCACCCAACGCCAACTCCGGCTCGCCTGTGACGGGGTCGCAGCCGTCCTGCCAGCGCTGCACGACGGCCCGCAGCCCGGCGACCTCGTCGATGGTGAGTGCCCGCACATTGACCGGATTGCGGGCGATGAGTAGAGCCGAGTCTGACCAGCAAGCGCGCGTGCGTCAGGCCGTCGCGACCATCACGCCATCGACTCGGGCTCGGCCCGCGCAGTCACCAACACTTGCACCGTCAGTGGTGCGGCCGCCGTCAATTTCTCTGTGAACCGGTACCCCACGGGCGGGCTGCCAAAGCTGGGGTCGCATCGCGTCTCGCCCGCGCTGCGCTGAGGAAATGTCTGCGCAGGCCATTAGGCTTTTCTTCATGCAGGCATATGACACGCACCTACTCACGCTGATGCTGTCGAACAAGCAGTTCGAGGTACCCATCTACCAACGCACGTACGCCTGGGGCGAGCCTGAGTGTGAGCAGCTCTGGAAAGACATCCTGAGGGCTGGGCAGAGCGAGAAGATGCAGGCCCACTTCACCGGCTCCGTGGTGTATGTCGAGAAGAAACCCGGGACAGCGACGCACTTCGAGCCCAGTCTCATCATCGACGGCCAACAGCGGGTGACGACGATCAGCTTGGTTCTGGCCGCACTGGCCAAGCAATTGAGTGGCAGGCCCGTCGCTCAGCAAGAACCAGTTGACGGGTTCTCCCCGGTTGAGATTCGCACCCAATACTTGCTGAATGAACACAAGGAAGGCGAGCGACGCTTCCGCCTACTCCTGTCCCAAGACGACCGCGCGGCTCTTCAGGCCATCGTCGACGGGCAGGAGCCTCCTGCGGGCAGTCAGAGCCGCGTCATCGACAACTACCGCTTGATCGAGCGATGGATGAGCGAACCGGGCCTTGACCTGGCCGCAGTGTGCCGAGGGCTGTCGAAGCTGACCGTGGTCGACATCAAGCTCGAGGTTGGCGTCGACCACCCGCAACTGGTGTTCGAAGCCATGAACTCCACCGGCAAGAAACTGTCGCAGACCGACCTGATCCGCAACTTCGTGCTGATGGACCTTGAGCCGAAGCAACAGCAGGCCTTGTACACGAACTACTGGCGTCCGATGGAGCGCGACTTCGGCCCTGCCGCCTACGAGGCGCAGTTCGACCAGTTCATGCGGCATTATCTGACGATCAAGACCGGTAGCATCCCAAGGCTCGACGACATCTACGA
>WQYR01000095.1 GCA_009781145.1 Propionibacteriaceae bacterium
CGCCGCATGTGTCGTCAAGAAGGACGTCCGCTGGCACCCCGTCAATCCGGTGCGGTAGCTGGCGTCGAGGCTGGCCAGTTGGCCCGTCAGTGTGGCCAAATTGGCCTGGTAGTCGGCGGCGTTGGCCGGGTCGGCGGTTGAGATCGCGTCGGCCACGGCTTTGGCGAAGACGATCATGTTGCTCGGGCTGAGCCAGGTGTGTGGGTCGTCGGCATAATTAGCACTGGTTTCCCCGGTGTCGGCGCCGTCACTGGAGGCTAGAAGCAGCTGCACCAGGGAGCCCGTCTCAACGACGCGGACGGGAGCTGCCTGCGTGACGGCGGTGTCGATGGCGGCGTCCACGCCACGCTGGTAGACCACCAGTGTGGCGTCCTTGAGCTGGGCCGTCTGGCGCGGCGTCAACTCATAATCGTGGGGCTCGGTGCCGGGCGGCACCAGGGTGGTGACGTCGGCGTGGTCACCGACGATGGAACTGGTGAGGAAGGCGAAGGGGTACATGGACGCGACGATTTGCGGCTTGCCATCGGCGGGTGGGGGCGGTGCCGCGCATCCGGCGATTGCGGCCGTCAACGCCACCGCCAGAGAGGCGACCAAGCTAACTCCGCCCCATTTCTTGAACATGAGAACCATTATCGTTAAGTGGCGGCCAAGCTGTCAACTCTTCTGACACCTGAGCGACTCCGTCGAAATGCGTCGCATCCGTGGTCATTCGTCTGTATCTTGCTGGTGTTGCTGCGCACGGAGCTGAAGCCGCGTGTTCCAGCCAGGCTCTGCGGTCAGAAACCACCGCCCCGACGGTCTATGCCGGGGGTCCTGGCGTCGAGGCGTCGGTTTTTGGGCCAATTTGGCCGAATTGACGCCAAAGATGTCCGCTTCGAGCGGGATGGGCGCCAGACGCCCCGCCGAAGCGGATGTTTTTGGATCTGCGTGGCCCGGCCGGCCTTCCGCCCGCCATCACCGCCGCTCCTCCGCTGCGCTACGGACCGCTCTGAGAATGAGGCGCATGGCGGCGACCAGTCAAAGGCTTCTCCGCTGCGCTGCGGACCGCCCGTTCCTGCAAGATCGACGGAAACAGGCGGCTTGGGCCGGTAGACTTGTTCGGTCAGAGCACTAGGAGGTTGTTGTGGCTGAAACCACACTCGACAAGGTCATCAGTTTGTGCAAGCGGCGTGGGTTTGTTTTCCCATGCGGCGAGATCTACGGCGGCACGCGGGCGGCTTGGGATTACGGGCCGCTGGGCGTCGAACTGAAAGAGAACATCAAGCGCGCCTGGTGGCGTTCAATGGTGACCAGTCGCGACGACATCGTCGGGCTCGACTCGTCCGTCATATTGCCCCGGCAGGTTTGGGTGGCTTCCGGGCACGTCGGGGTGTTCACCGACCCGCTGACCGAATGCCTGAAGTGCCACAAGCGGTTCCGCGCCGACCAGTTGCAGGAGGAATACGCCAACCGCAAGGGGTTGGGAGACCCTGACAAGATCCCGATGACCGACATACCCTGCCCCGACTGCGGCAACCGCGGCCAGTGGACGGAACCCCGCGACTTCAACATGATGCTGAAGACGTACCTCGGCCCGATCGAGGACGACTCCGGGCTTCATTACCTGCGTCCCGAGACTGCCCAGGGCATTTTCGTCAACTTCAAAAACGTCCAGCAGTCGTCCCGCATGAAGGTGCCGTTCGGCATTGCGCAGACGGGCAAGAGCTTCCGCAACGAGATTACGCCGGGCAACTTCATCTTCCGGACGCGCGAATTCGAGCAGATGGAGATGGAGTTCTTCGTCGAGCCGGGCACCGACGAGACCTGGCACCAGTACTGGATCGACTACCGCACCGATTGGTACGTCGACCTGGGCCTGAATCGCGATAACCTCCGTCACTACGAGCACCCCAAAGAGAAGCTGTCGCACTACAGCAAGCGCACCGTCGACATCGAATATCGCTTCGGCTTCCAGGGCTCCGATTGGGGCGAGCTCGAGGGAATCGCCAACCGCACCGATTTCGACTTGGGGACGCACACGAAGCATTCCGGCACCGATTTGTCGTATTTCGATCAGGCTAATGACCGTCGTTATCTGCCGTACGTCATCGAGCCGGCGGCCGGCCTGACGCGCTCGCTGATGGCGTTCCTGGTTGAGGCGTACACCGAGGATCAGGCGCCCAACACCAAGGGTGGCACGGACACCCGGGTCAGTCTGAAGCTCGATCACCGTCTGGCTCCCGTCAAGGCGGCCGTCCTGCCGCTGTCGAGGGACGAGGCCCTATCGCCCAAGGCGCGGGCGCTGGCAGCCGAGTTGCGGCAGTGCTGGAACGTCGATTTCGACGACGCCCAGGCAATCGGCAAGCGTTACCGCCGCCAGGACGAGATCGGCACGCCGTTCTGCGTCACCGTCGATTTCGACACACTGGAGGACGACGCGGTGACGATCCGCGAGCGCGACACGATGGCGCAAGAGCGGGTGGCACTCAGCCAGGTACGGTCGTACCTCGCGGAGCGTCTGGCGGGTTGCTAGTGTGCTGTAACAGAATTGGGTTCACGTTCGGGCGTGCTGGGCGGGATGGATGGCAAGGCGGAGGAGGAAGCGATAGTGGGCTATCGTGACCGACGACAACGCTGCCAGGCGCCCGATCCGGTGCGATCCGAACGGCAAGCCAATTCTGTTACGGTGCACTAGAGCGTCAGTTTTGACGGACGACGATGACGGGGCAGTCGGCCTCGCGGATGACCGCCCGGCTGACGGAACCCATCAGCAGGCCGGCGAACCCGCCTAGGCCGCGCGACCCCAACACGATTAGCGACGCCTGTTGGCTGGCTTGAACCAGCGCGGCTCGCGGTGTGCCCTGGACGACGCGACGCTCAACCACCACATCGGGGTGGTCTTCAAGCAGTGGGGTGGTCAATGCCGCCAGCATGGCGTCGAGTTCACGTTGTTCCTGCTCGCTGTCGATTCGTGCGTAGGTTTCGAAGTCTGACAGTTCCGGGGGGATTTCCCAGGCGTGCATCGCTACCAGCGGCACTTTGCGAAGCTCAGCCTCGCGGATGGCCACGCGGGCGGCCTCCATGGCATCGGCGGCTTCGACTAACCCGACGACCACAGGCCCATTCGACATGTGGTGAATGCCGTCCGGTACCACCATGACAGGCCCGGTGGCATGTGTGATGACCGACCCGGAAACACCACCGAGCATGGGCGAAAGGAGCTCCGCCGAGTGCCCGCGTACGCCGACGACAACCAGCGCGGCGTCCTGGCTGGCATCCACCAGGGTGCCTGCCGGATCGGCCGATAATAGGGCGCTTTCTGTCTTCAATTCGGGGTATTGCGACGCCAACTGTTCGGTCGCCGCGTCGAGTTTGCGCTGCGCGCGGGCCTTGATGTGCGTCAAATAGTCGGGGTCGAGCTTCAGTGCCCGGGCGGTCCGCGGCACCTTGGGGTTCAAGTGCGGCAGCGCCATGATCATCAGCAGCGTCAGGCCTCGGTCGTTGGCCAGGCGCGCAGCGTGCGTCAGCGCGTTGACCGAGCCGGCCGAGCCGTCGTAGCCGACGACAACGCGGCCGTGGGTGGTGGTTGGGTCGGTGAGTGCCGTCGTCATCTGGTGCCTCCTGATGGGGTCTGGCACACATTATTCCGTAAAATCATGACTTGTGCCTATCGTCCTGAATGCTCCATCCCGTCCGGGTGCTGTTGTTGTCGACCCGCCCGTCGTCTTGGCGCCCATGGCAGGGGTGACGAACGCCGCCTTCCGGCTGTTGTGCTACGAGCAGGGGGCGGGGTTGGCTGTCTGCGAAATGCTGACCGCCCAGGGCATCGTGGCGGGCAATGATCACAGCGCGTCGATGATGGCATTTTGGGACGGTGAGCCGGTGCGATCGGTGCAGCTTTACGGGTCGGACCCGGACGCGTTGTGGGTGGCGGTGGGCATCGCGGTTGGTTTCGGCGCACAGCATATCGACCTCAACTTCGGCTGCCCAGTGCCCAAGGTGACGCGTCGCGGCGGCGGTGGGGCACTGCCCTGGAAGTTGGGTCTGACAAGGGCGCTCATCGAGGCGGCCGTGCAGTCGGCTGACCGGTTTGGGGTGCCCGTGACTGTGAAGACCCGCATCGGGCTGGACGACGACCACCCCACGTACCTGGACGTCGCGCGCATCGCCGAGGACGCCGGGGTGGCCGGATTGTGCCTTCACGCGCGGACGGTGGCTGCCGCGTATTCAGGTGCTGCCGACTGGTCGAAGATCACCGATGTGGTGGCGGCCGTGGACATCCCAGTCTTCGGTAACGGGGACGTCTGGGAGGGGGCCGATGCCGCCGCCATGATGGCCCAGACGGGTTGCGCAGGCGTAGAGGTGGGGCGTGGATGTCTGGGGCGGCCCTGGATTTTCGCGGACATTGCGGCAGCTTTGGCTGGACGTCCCCAGACGACGCTGCCCAATCTTGGTGAGGTGTGCGCGCTGCTGCACCGTCACGCAGTTTTGTTGGTGGAGCTGATGGGTGAGACCCACGCCATGAAGGACATCCGCAAGCACACCGGGTGGTACCTGAAAGGTTTCCCCGTCGGCGGTGACATCCGTCTGGCGCTGTCGAGCGTCACGTCCCTGGCGGAGTTGGACGGTCTGTTGGACGGGCTAGATCACACGGCACCGTTCCCGATTGCCGAAGTCGGGCGTCCAAGAGGACGCCAAGGCAGCCCCCGAGGTCACGTCGTCCTGCCGTACGGCTGGCTGGACGATCGCGACGGCCTGGGCCTGGCGATCGACGACAGCGACGCCGTGGGCGGCTGACCCACTAGGCGTCATCTCTGCAGCTCCGCCCCGCTTCGTGCCAGGGCTCTGCGCCGCCCCCTACAGTCACTCTGCGCCGCCCCCTAACCGTCATCCTGCGCGAAGTCGCAGGATCTAGCGGCCGTCGGCGGCGTTCACGAAATCCAAGCTAAGGTCTCGCCAGTCTGGGTTGTCAGCTTCGATCAGGGCGATTTTCCAGACCCGGGGTCGGTTCTTGATCTTCTTTTCAAGTTCGATCGCAGCAACGATGCTCTCGCCGGCAATGAACCAAACCAGCGTATGAATGTGGTACTTTGCGGTGAACCCCGGAATTGTGCCTGACCTATGTTCAATAATGCGCCTGGTTAGATCATTGGTGACACCGCAGTACAGCGTTCCATGTGGTCGGTTGGCGAGAATATACACGTATGCGGGGTCTGACATTGAAGTGACTCTCCTAGGCGACTTCGCTGATGCTGTGACAGCAGGCTGACGTGATTCTAGGCGCGGGATGACCGTACACAAGGGGTTCGGAAGACTTCGCTAGATCCTGCGACTTCGCGCAGGATGACGGTGAGGAGGCGGCGCAGAGTGACGGTGAGGAGGCGGCGCAGAGTGACGGTGTGGGGGCGGCTTGGAGCGAAGCCGTGGCATGGACGATGGAAGTGCCAGCCGAGAGTTCCCTGCCGGGCGACTAGGCTGATTTGCCATGAAAGTCTTCACTGAAACACTGGAGCCGAACGGCGCGACGCTGACGGGCTACGTCCAGGAACCCAGCGGTGAGTTGCGCAACGCGCAGATGCGCCCGGCCGTCCTTATCTTTCCTGGCGGCTCGTATGAGCACTGCTCCGATCGCGAGGCGGAACCCGTCGCCCTGGCCTACCTGGCCGAGGGGTTCAACGCCTTTGTGTTGCGCTACACCGTGGGCAAGAACCACCCCTTCGCCAAGGCATTCCAGGACGCCCAGGCCGCGCTGGCCTACGTGCGTGGGCATGCCGACGATCTTTTCATCGACCCACGAAAGGTGGTCGTGGTCGGCTTCTCAGCTGGTGGCCATTTGGCCGCCGCCATGGGGACGCTGGCGGATGAGAAGCCAGACGCGCTTGTGCTTGGCTACCCCGCCACGCTGGAGGACCACCTGCATTTTCTCGAAACGGGGATCCCTGGCGTCGACCAAGCGGTCAGCCCAGCCACGCCGCCGACGTTCATCTTTTCCACCGCCGACGACGCGATCGTGCCGGTCGAAGACAGCCTGGCGTTCGCCTTGGCGCTGGTGCGTGCGCGGGTTCCCGTTGAGACGCACATCTACGTCCACGGCGCTCACGGCCTGTCTCTGGCCAAACCTTTGACTGCTGACGGAACACCCATGCTGGCCGAGCCGGACGTCGCCCAATGGTTTGACGCGAGCATCCGCTTCCTGCACCAAATCATCGGCGACTTCCCCCTGGACCTGCCCGCCCCGGATTGGGTGTCTCACTAGGCGCCGTGGCCGATGCCTTTTGGCAGGCGGTCGGGTGTCCAGCCTAGAAGCTCTATCGCCTTGTCAAAGGCGAAGCGGTCCGTCATTCCCGCCACATAAGTGACGGCCGCGAGCACCTTGTCGTCTGGGTTGACGAAGGCGTCGGGCATTGCGCCGGGGTGTTCGGCGTAGTAGCTGACGAGGTTCTGCAACACGGCGATGACGGCATGGCTCTGGTTCAGCGACTCGGGACGGGTGTAGATGTGCTGGTAGTTCCAGCGACGGAAGGCCGCCAGCGCTTCAGCCGTGGCGGCGTCCATCGCCACCTGCCCAGTCGCGCAGGTTGTGTTGACAACGGCGGCGATCAGCGTCGACACCTGCTTGGCGTGCGTGGCGCCAAGCTGACGCACCGCGTCAGGCAGCTCGTCTGACGTGACGATACCGGCGGCCAGGGCGTCCTCCAAGTCGTGAGTGCAGTACGCGATGCGGTCGGCCCACGAAACGATCTCACCCTCAATGGTCGCGGGCGCCGGTTGCGACCAGGAGTGGTTGCGGATACCGTCCAGCGTTTCTGCTGTCAGATTCAGCCCAGCCAGGGCGACGTCGGCGCCCCATGGACCGTGATAGAAACCGTCAGGTAGGAAGGCGTCGAAAGCCTCCTCCGACGCATGACCGCCCGGGCCGTGGCCGCAGTCGTGGCCCAACCCGATGGCGTCCGTCAGGGTGACGTTTGCGCCGACGCCGGCGGCGATCGCTCGCGCCACCTGCGCAACTTCGATGGCATGCGTCAAGCGGGTGCGCTGATGATCAGTCGGGTAGACGACCACTGCCGTCTTACCCGCCAGCCGCCGAAACGCGGTCGAGTGGATGATGCGGTCACGGTCGCG
>WQYR01000096.1 GCA_009781145.1 Propionibacteriaceae bacterium
GATAGTGCGGAAATATGCGACACCGGTCAGGTATTGCAGCGGCCAACCGGCGGCCCGGGCATCGACAAGCTCCTGGAAACGCTCGGCATCGACATCGCCCGTCAATTCCGTGGCCAACTGCCAGGGTTCGAGACCAGCCACCCAGGCCAGTAAAGTGCGGGCATCTGCCTCAGGCGAGGCGGCGCCAGCTTGGCGCAGGCGCTCAACAGCAGATCCTGCGACCTCGCGCAGGATGACGTTGGTCATTTGTCGCCGGCCGATGCCAGCCGCTCAGCCAAGTCAGCTTCCTTCAAGGCCGTCACCAGGGCGTCCATGTCGCCGGCCAGGACGGCGTCCAGGTTGTATGCCTTGTAGCCGATGCGATGGTCGGCGATGCGGTTCTCCGGGAAGTTGTACGTGCGGATGCGCTCGGAGCGGTCGACGGTGCGCACCTGCGACTTGCGGGCCGCCGACGCCTGTGCAGCCGCCTGCTCTTCGGCGGCGGCCACCAGCCGGGCTCGCAGAATTCGCATGGCCTGTTCCTTGTTCTGCAACTGCGAGCGCTGATCCTGGCAGGTGACGACGATGCCGCTGGGCATGTGGGTGATGCGCACAGCCGAGTCGGTCGTATTGACGCCCTGGCCGCCCTTGCCGGTGCTTCGGTACACATCGACGCGCAGGTCGTCGTCGTTGATCTCGACGTCCTCTGGTGCGACGTCCGGCATGACGAGCACACCGGCTGCCGAGGTATGAATGCGTCCCTGCGACTCGGTGACGGGCACCCGCTGGACGCGGTGGACGCCGCCCTCGAACTTTAGCGTCCCGTAGGGCGCGTCGTCCGGTGTGCCGTTGGCGGCGCCGCGCACCGCCGCCGTCAACGACTTGATGCCGCCAAGATCGGTCGTTTCCGAATCGAGGACGTCGACCTTCCAGCCCCGACGGATCGCATAGGCCTGGTACATGGCGAACAGGTCCTCAGCGAACAGCGCCGACTCCTCGCCGCCCTCCCCCGACTTGATCTCCACAAGGGCGTCATTGGCGTCGTTGGGGTCGCGAGGGGCCAGCAGGGCCGTCAGACGCTCGTCGACCTCGACCAGCTTGGCGCGTATCTCGTCCGCCTCTGCCGCGAAGTCGGCGTCGTCGGCAGCCAACTCCTCGGCGGTGGCCAGATCGCCACTCAGACGGGCATGGTCATCCAGCCCGGCAATGATGGGCGCGAGCTCGTTGTAGCGGCGCCCGACCCGGCGCGACCGGGCCGGATCGCCATGGATGGTGGGGTCTGCCAACTCCGTCTCGCATTGGGCAAACTCGTCACGCAGCGCCTCGGCGGCCTCAAACATGGCACCTCCAGTAGAGATTTGTTCCTAAGACATGACAACAGGCGCCGGACGAATACCGTCCAGCGCCTGCGTGTGAATAGCTACTTGCCGGCCTTCTTGGGCTGGCCAGCTTTGCCGTACATCCGCTCGAAGCGGGCGACGCGGCCACCGGTGTCGAGAATCTTCTGCTTGCCGGTATAGAACGGGTGGCACTCGCTGCAGACGTCAGCGGCAAGCGCGCCGCCACGAGCCGTCGAGCGGGTGGTGAAAGTGTTGCCACAGGTGCATGTCACCGTGGTCTCATGGTAATCGGGGTGGATACCCTGCTTCATGGTTTGCTCCTTAGTCGCAGCCCGGGTCGCTCGCGGCGTGAACCGGGCCAACGGATGATTCTACCGTCCGGGCGACACTAACGCCAAGTGTCAGAAGGTTGGGCGGTGTACCGGCATCAATTTCAGGTAGCTGTCTAGGCCGGCGAAATCGTCCGGGTTGGTTGTGTACAGCGGCAGGTTGTTGACCACGGCAGTCGCCGCGATTTGCAGGTCGAAGTTGCGGCGTCGCGGGGCACGTCCGGCACCCAGCAGCGCCGCAGCCAACTCGCCATACATGCGGGCGGCCCGTGCATCAAAGGGCAACGGGTCGAAATCGGCCTCAGTGGCCTGCAGTACCGCGACCCGCCGCGCCCGCTCGGCACTGGCCTGGGCATCGTCACCTCGCACCGCATGCGGACCGAACGACAACTCCGCCAGCGTCACGACGCTGATCGCCAACTCGTCCGGCAGATCGTCCGGCGGTATCCACTCGCGCAAGATAACGATGTTGGTGTCAACCAAACCCCGCAACGGGGAATCAGCGTTCATACGGGTCATCAACTTCCGAGTTGATGACGCCGTCAATACCGTCGCGGAACTGCTGCAAATCCAGCGGTGAAAGACCCGCGCGACCCGCCTGGAACTGCTCCCGCGAGACGAACGTTCGGGGACGACGCAGCGGAATCAACTCACCGATACTGTGCCCGCCACGGGTGACAGTGAAGCTGCGGCCGTCCTCGACAGCGTCCATGATCTGCTTGGAGCGCAGCCGCAAGTCACGCTGACTAATCGCTTCCGCCATACTCATGTTGCAATGGTAGCACGGTGTGCTACCGCGTGCGTCAGGCTAGTCGGCGCCGGGGGTCGTCTTCGAGATGACTACCAGGAACTCCGAGTTGTTCTGGGTCTTGCGCATACGGTTTAGCAGCATCTCGAGGGCCTGCTGGTCTTCTAGGCCGGCCAGGACGCGGCGCAGCTTCCAGATGATGTTCAGCTCGTCGCTGCGCATCAGTAACTCTTCGCGACGGGTGCCCGAGGCGTCCACGTCGATGGCCGGGAAGATGCGCTTGTCGGCCAACTGACGGCTCAACTTGAGCTCCATGTTGCCGGTGCCCTTGAACTCCTCGAAGATCACCTCGTCCATCTTCGAGCCGGTCTCGACCAGGGCCGTCGCCAGAATCGTCAGCGAGCCGCCGTTTTCGATGTTGCGGGCGGCGCCGAAGAACTTCTTGGGCGGGTACAGGGCGGCCGAATCGACACCGCCGGACAGGATGCGCCCGGACGCCGGGGCGGCCTGGTTGTAGGCGCGCCCGAGGCGGGTGATGCCGTCCAGCAGGATGACCACATCATGGCCCAGCTCGACCAGGCGCTTGGCGCGCTCGACGGCCAACTCGGCGACGGTGGTGTGATCCTCGGCCGGGTGGTCGAAGGTCGACGCGATGACCTCGGCTGTGGTGTTGCGCTGGAAGTCGGTGACCTCTTCGGGGCGTTCCTCCACCAGGACGACCATCAGGTAGACCTCGGGGTTGTTGGCGGCGATGGCGTTGGCGATGTTCTGCATGATCATCGTCTTGCCGGCCTTCGGCGGCGACACGATGAGGCCGCGCTGGCCCTTGCCGATCGGGGCGATGAGGTCGATAATACGGCCCGTCATGTTGGTTGGCGTCGTCTCCAGGCGCAGGCGCTCCTGCGGGTACAGCGGCGTCAGCTTGAAGAAGTCGACGCGTCCCTTCATCTGTTCCGGCGGCACACCATTGACGGTGTCGAGGCGCACCAGCGGGTTGTACTTCTGGGTGCGCTCGCCGTCGCGCGGCATGCGGACCGCACCGGTGATAACGTCACCTTTGCGAAGCTCCGCCTTGCGCACCACCGACAGCGACACGTAGGCGTCGTTGGGGCCGGGCAGGTAGCCGGACGTGCGGACGAAAGCATAGTTGTCGAGAATGTCGAGAATGCCGCCGACCTCGACCAGCACGTCGTCCTCGCGGACGCCAGCCTCGGCCTGAGCCTCGATGTCGTTGCCCGTGCGCGGGCGGCGACCATTGCGGTCACGGTCGCGATCACGGTCACGGTTGCGGCGACGGCGGCGAGCCCGGCCGCCCTCCTCGTCGCCGACGGCCCGCTCGACGGCGGTCACAACGGCCAGAGGCGGTTCGGCGGGGCCACTCCTGACACGGCGACGCTGATGCCCGCCCTCGTGGCTGAGCTGCTCAAGGCGGGCGCCCACCTCGTCGGCTACGGTCTTACCGGCGTCGTTGCGGGGTGCCGTTTCTGACTTCTCGGGCTGGCTTTGAGCCGGACGCTCATCATGGTTTTGGGAGGCCCCTCCTTTGGCTGATTTGATGGCGTCCACAAGGTCCTGTTTGCGCATCTGCGCGACGCCTTTTAGGCCAAGCGCCGACGCTGCCGCCTTGAGTTCTGGCAGTTTCAACGCCGCAATGTCGCCTGATGATGCCTGGTTTTCACTCACTGAATTGTTCCTTTTCGCGTACATGAGCCGCTGGGCGCGCACACCGGGGCGCCATGCGTAATCTCATGATGTTGCGCCACGAGGCTGAAAGGTGATTTGGGCCTTACGCGGCTGGTCAAGTTGCGGCGTCCGTCTGGATGAACTCCCACGGGCACCTGCCAACGCGGATAATCCTAGCAAACACAAGGCCGAATACTCAAGCGCACTTTTCCACAGGTTCGAGGAAAACTCGTCCGTTATCCACAGAAGACGAATTGGGTGCCGATTTGGCACTTCTTGCAACCACACTGATGACATGAAACACGTTTTTCGCATTGCCCTTGCACTGTTGACGATGACAGGCCTGGCCGTCGTCGGCAACCCCATCGCGCTGGCCGACTCCGGACACGCCTGGCCCATATCTGGGCCAGTGGTGCGGGGTTTCGACCCGCCCCAATCCAGCTATGGAGCGGGTCATCGCGGCGTCGACATCGGGGCGCCAGCCGGCACGCCGGTGGCGTCCGCGGCCGACGGCATAGTGACGTTCGTCGGCGTCATCGACGGCGTCCCCATGGTGACGGTGACCCACGGCGACGTTCGCACCACCTACCAGCCGGTCGCGCCAACGGTGTCGACCGGCCAGGCGGTGGGAGCGGGCCAGACCATCGGCACCTTGTTGGCCAGCCATGGTTCAACCACCAGCTTGCACTTCGGCGTCCTGCTGGGTGAGACCTATCTCGATCCACTGTCGTGGCTGGGTGGCCAGGCGACCCAAAGGGTGCGGCTGCTGGCCGATGGCACCAAGGTGCCCGAGGTCGCCCGGGCTGCCCCACAGCACTCCGGCATCGCCGGCGGTTGGCCAGTCAGCGGCCCGGTGACATCCGGCTATGGCTGGCGCTACCACCCGATTCTGCACACGCTGCTTTTCCATGACGGCATCGACATCGGCGCACCCTGCGGAACGCCTGTCACCACACCATGGCCGGGAACGGTGGTGACGGCTGCCACATCGTCATCTCTTGGCAACTATGCGGTGATCGCAAATTCCAACGGCATAACATCAACCTATGCCCACCTCAGTGCCATCAGTGTGGGGGTCGGCGCCATAGTCGCTGGCGGGCAGCAGATCGGGTTGGTTGGCACAACCGGGCTCTCCACCGGTTGCCACCTGCATTTCGCGACCGCCCGAGGCGGTGCCGGTTTCGATCCGCGGACGGTGTTGCCATGATCGCGGGCGCGGCGTCACGCGCGAGGGTGAGCCTGCCGGTACGCGGCGCGTAGGCGCTCGTCCGTCACGTGCGTGTAGATCTGTGTGGTGGCCAGCGATGCGTGCCCCAACATTTCTTGGACGCTGCGCAGGTCGGCACCACCTTCCAACAGGTGCGTGGCCATCGCGTGACGCAGGCCGTGGGGGCCCACGTCCGGCGCGTCGGGCACTGCCGCCATCGCGGCGTGGACGATTCGACGGGCCACCCGCGGGTCGAGGCGGGCCCCTCGCTCGCCCAGAAAGACGGCCGGGCCCGATACGGCTGTCGCCAGTGCCGGTCGCACGTCCAGCCAGGACGTCAACGCGTCCTGAGCCGGCAGGCCAAAGGGTACGACGCGCTGCTTGTTACCCTTCCCCGTCACCTGGATGGTGCCGCGAGCCCAATCGATGTCGTCAATGTCCAGGCCACAAAGCTCAGACACCCGCACGCCCCCACCGTAAAGCACTTCGAGCACGGCAACATCGCGACGCGACATCGGGCTGCCCTCCTCACCAGCGCGGGCTATGACTGCAGCCATGACGGTGGCCATGTCGGCCCGGGACGGCGTGCGTGGCAGCCGTCGAGGCAGCTTCGGTGAACGCAAAGCGGCGGTCGGGTCGGCGTCGGCGAGCCCAACACGCACGGCCCACCGAAAAAACGTGTGCGCGGCGCTGCCGTGCCGTCTCAAGGTGGCCGGGGCCGCCCCGTCGGCTTGCGCTGTTGCCAACCATCCGCGCACGTCCGTGATACCGATCTGCTGCAGGCGCGTCGCACCGCCAGATGCCATCGACCGAAACAGCGAGTCAATGTCGCCCAGGTAGGCCTCCACAGTGTTGGCCGACAGTGCGCGCTCCAGCCTCAAATGGTCACCGAACCGCTCCAGCGCAGCCGCGAAAGCCGGCGGAAGCTGTTCTGGTACTGGTGCAGTCACAGCCACCACAATTGCCGCTTGGATAGCGCATCGCAAGGCGGCGCGCCAAGGTAATCTTGAGGTCGAAGGAGTCAAGGTATGCCAAGTGCCGCGCAGTGGGCAGAGAAGGGCCACGTCCGTCGCATCATGTCGTGGGACGAATCGATCATGCACCAACCAACCCAACCTGTCACCGAGTTCGGGCCGGCGCTGGACGAGTTGGCAGCCGACATGTTCGCCACGATGGCCGCCGCCGACGGAGTAGGGCTGGCAGGGCCCCAAGTCGGTGTAGATTTGGCCATTTTCGTCTATTGCGCGCCGGACGAAAACAACCGCTACCACAGCGGTGTCATGTGCAACCCAACGGTTGAACTGCCACAAGACAAGGACCGCAATCTTGACGCCTCCCAGGAAGGCTGCCTTTCCTGGCCTGGCGCCTATGAGCTGCTGGCACGGCCCGACAAGGCCGTCTGCCGTGGCGTTGACGAGACGGGCCAGCCCGTCGAGGTGCGCGGCACCGGCATTCTGGCCCGTTGCCTGCAGCACGAAACCGATCATCTTTCGGGCACAGTCTTTGGCGACCGTTTGTCGAACCGCTCTCGCCGAAAACTCAACGAGGAACGCGAGCGCCTGCGCCACCTCTACCCGGACGATTGGCCGATAACCCGCCGGGGTGCCGGAGAGCCGTCATGAACGTCGTCGCCAAGCTCACCGATGTCAGCGTCCGCCGCGGGGCCGCCGCCGTGCTGCTGGACGA
>WQYR01000097.1 GCA_009781145.1 Propionibacteriaceae bacterium
ATGCCGTTGTGCACCATCTTGACGAAGTGGCCGGCGCCGTCCGTACCGCAGTAGGTGCAGCACGGCTGTCCGTCGTACTTGGCCGAGATGTCCTCAAGGATCTTGCCCATGTACTTGTAGGAGTGCTCCGAACCGCCGGGCATGATGGACGGCCCCTCGAGCGCGCCGACTTCGCCACCCGAGATTCCGGTGCCGACGAAGTGCAGTCCGACGGCCCGCAGGTCGGCCTCGCGCCGACGAGTGTCCTGGAAGAATGAGTTGCCGCCGTCGACGATGATGTCGCCCTCGTCCAGCAGTGGGATCAGCGAGTCGATCGTCGCATCAGTAGCTGGGCCGGCCTGCACCATCAGAATCATCCGGCGCGGCTTCTTCAGCGTCTCGACAAACTCGGGCAAGGTGTCACAGGCGACGAAGCCCTCCTGCGGGAACTCCTGCGCAACAGACATTGTCTTCGCGGCCGTCCGGTTGTAGATCGCCGTCTTGTAGCCGTGATGCGCCAGGTTGCGCGCCAAATTCGACCCCATAACGGCCATGCCAATGACGCCAATTTCCGCAATGGGCTCGGTGACAATATGCTCAGTGGACATTTTTGCTCCTAACTTGTCTACTCCATCATCGCCCATGCATAATACCGGCCCCGCAGCGGGGCATGATTGTGTCATGGCACAAATTGCTCAACAACCCGACTCCGGTGATTATGCCTTGGTTGTCGGCGAGTCCCTCATTGATGTTGTCGATGGCTCCAGGTATGCCGGCGGATCGCCCATGAACGTGGCCGTCGGGCTGGCGCGCCTGGGCCGCCCGGCCCACCTGGCCACCTGGTTCGGACGAGACAAGGACGGCGCCCTGTTGGCCAACCACTTGGCGCAATCACATGTCGAGGTGGTCCCCGGTTCGGACGGGGCCAACCACACCTCGACGGCTCAGGTGCGCTTTGACGAAGCTGGATCGGCGTCCTACGTCTTCGATCTGGAGTGGCGCCTGCCGGCCAGCTTCGTCAATGACGTGACGGCACCGGCGCCGGTGGTCGCTCACACCGGCTCCATCGCCGCGGCTCTTCAGCCGGGTGTGACGGACGTACTAACAGTGATCGAGGGCCTGGCCGGGCTGACGGCAGTCAGCTTCGACGTCAACGTGCGTCCGAACATTATCGGACCACTGGCCGAAGTTTTGCCCTTTGCCGAAAGATTCGCCAGCTTGGCCGACATTGTCAAGGCCTCCGACGAGGACTTGGCCTGGCTGTACCCGGGCGTCCCACCGCTGGTCAGCGCCCGTCGCTGGGCGTCCGAGGGGACGGCACTGGTCGTCTTGACGAAGGGCGCCGAGGGTGTGACGGCAATCACCGGCAGTGACGAGATCGACGTGCCGGCACCGACCGTCCAGGTGGTCGATACAGTTGGGGCCGGGGACGCCTTCATGGCCGGGCTGTTGCACGCCCTGTGGGGGGCTGGGTTGCTGGGGCCAGGCGCCCGCGATGCGCTTCGAAGCATGGACGAGACGGCCTTGCGTCAAGCGTTGAGTGTCGCCACGCAGGTGGCGGCGATCACCCTGTCACGCCCAGGCGCCAACCCGCCCTGGGCGGCCGAGCTGCGCTAGATCCTGCGACTGCGCGCAGGATGACGAAAAGCAGACGCGTTGCGTGGCCCCAACCCCGTCATCCTGCGCGTAGCGAGGGAAGGGAGTGAAGTCGCAGGATCTGCTGAGCGACACAGAACACGTGGCCAGACCCTGCGACGGCGTTTCGCTACACGCGGATGACAGTAAAACTCCGTGCAGGATCAGCCCAACACTTCGGCGCATGCGTCGCGCAGGATCGTCAGACCCTTCAGCAGGGTTTCTGGCGGGATGACGAGGGACGGCATGAGCTTGGCCACACCATTCTTTCGGCCCGCCCGCTCGAGCACCAGGCCCTTGTCAAAGCAGCGACGTGTAATCGCGGCGGCCTTGGCGTCGTCGTGCACGTCGACACCCCAGATCAAACCCAGCCCGCGGATCTCGATGTCGGGTGAAACCGGCGCCATCTCGTTGGCCATGAAATCGGCCACCAGCTTGGCCCGCTCAGCCACACCGTCCTCGACGTGCTGCTCGAGCGTCACTTCGACGCCTGCCGTTGCCGCGATCATCGCCAACTGGTTGCCGCGGAAGGTGCCGTTGTGCTCACCCGGCGACCAGATGTCGTACTCTGGCTTGATCAACACCAGCGCGAAGGGCAGGCCATAGCCGCCGATCGACTTCGACATGCAGACGATGTCGGGCTTGATTCCGGCCCGCTCGAACGACAGGAAACGCCCCGTCCGTGAGCAGCCAACCTGGATATCGTCGACGATTGTCAGCACCTCATGCTCATGGGCAATTTCCGTGGCTGCGCGCAGGAACTCGTCTGAAAAAACATAGATGCCGCCCTCGGCCTGGACCGTTTCGAAGACGATTGCAGCCGGCTTGTCGATGCCTGAGTGGTCGTCCTCCAAGACGGTGCGCAGGTAGTTCAGTGCGAAGTCCTCGCCGAACTGGTAGGGGGCCGGTAGGTGCGTCACATTGCCCATCGGCATCCCGGCACCGGCGCGACTGCCTGCGTCGGATGACAGCGATAGCGACCCCAGCGTCATTCCGTGGAAGCAGCCCATGAAGGCAAAGATGTTGGTGCGCTTGGTGACCTTTCGCGCCAGTTTCAGTGCCGCCTCGACCGCATTGGTGCCCGTCGGCCCGGGGAATTGCAGTTTGTAATCGAAGCCGCGGGGTTGCAGGATCTTGGTCTCAAGCGCCTCGATGAACTCGCCCTTGGCAACGGTGTACATGTCCAGGGCGTGGATGATCCCGTCGCTAGCCAGGTAGTCGATCAGCTTCTGCTTGATGAAGTCGGGGTTGTGACCGTAGTTGAGGGCTCCGGCGCCGTTGAAAAAGTCGATGTACTCGCGGCCGTCCTGATCCGTCAAGATTGATCCCTTGGCTTTGGTGAAGACCGTCGGGAACGTCCGGCAGTACGACCGAACCTCCGATTCGTAGCGCTCGAATACCGCCTGATCCATTGCTGTCCTTCCTCTGTACCGTTCATCTGGCAAGGCCTGAGACAAACCAACCATCCAGTCTACTAGGCGAAGGAATCGGGTGTCTTGCGTCGATACTCGCGGTAGACGCGTTCATTCAACAAACTTATGGATTCCTCAGCAACTCCGCCGGTGTGCTCGGCAATCTCGTCCAGATGGGCGGCGTCACGGATCAGGACGACTTCGTCGCCGGCACGCAGGTCGGCGTCCCCCACCAGCAGCGTGACGTCCATGGTCACGGTGGCGATCTTGAGACGGCGCCCACTGACGAAGACGTCCCGCCCGGCGTTGGTCTTGGCGAACCCGTCGCCGTAGCCGATCGGCACGACGCCGATGAACTCGGTGTCGGCCGACGCCTTGTAGGCCTCGCAGTAACCTATCGATTGCCCGGCGCGCAGCGTCACCACCTGCGTCACCTGGCTCAACAACTGGAAGCAGTTCTTAAGACCCATGGTGTCGTTTTCGATACCGTAGATGATGTTGCCGATGCGGCAGGCGGTGGCGTAGGGCTTAGCCTCAAGCCACGGCAGCGTCAGCGACACCGAGGTGCTGACAACCGGTATCTCGGCCAGGTCGATGTCGACGGTGACGGCTTCGAAGACGTCAAACTCCGCCATCGTCGGCTGCTGGCTGCGTCCATCGTAGTTGTGCAGATATATGCCTTCGATGACGGCCTTCGACTGGCGAAGGCTGTTGAACAGCGCGGCGAACTCAGGCTGCGAGGTTGGCCCCCCGAAGAAATCGTGCCCGCCGTTGACGCGAATGTGAACCTTCAACCCGTCAACGGACGCCGCGGCGGCGGCTTGTTCTGCCGTGGCGACGGTCACAGAGATGCCTTGCCGGCTCAGTAGCGGCAGCGTCTCGACGGGCGGGGGCACCAGAATGAGGACGGGGACGTCCGGGAACTCCGCCCGTACAGTCAGCGCCTCTTCGACCAGGCTCACACACAAGAAGTTGCAGCCGCCGTCGAGGATGGCCCGCATGACGTCAGGCCCGCGCAATCCATAGGAGTCGGCCTTCACCACGCCCTGATAGTAGGTGAAGCCGGGGAATGCGCCGATTATCTGGCGCACATTGCTGGTAATGGCGTCAAGATCGACGACAGCCTTGGTCGGCCGGTACTGCTGCATGATGGTGTTCCTTAGTCCAACTGCAATGACGGTTGTTCGTATTCTGCCAGTTTCTTGAGATAGGCGCGCTCAACCTCGTCCTCGAACGGTAGACGCGGAAGGGTGACGCCCATCTCGGCCAGCAGTGCCTTGGCGAAGGCAGGGTTGGCAATGAGAAGAGGCCCATGCAGGTATGTGGCGAAAAGCTTGCCCTGATGCAGACCCTCCAGGTTGGTGTCAGGGTTGAACCCAACGCCTTTTTCCACCTTGAAAAGATAGTTGTCGGTGGCGTCAGTGTAGGTGTGTGAGAATCGGCTGGTGTAGCCAACGATCTTCGTGCCCTGAAAGTCGGCCAGAACCAGCGAGTTGAACCGGTTCGGGGTCTGCCGGACGGAGTGGAAATCAAGCAAGCCCAGCCCCTCAATCTTGCTTCCATCGGGACGCTGTATGTATTGCCCGAGGATTTCGAGGGCGTTTCCGGTCAGCAGGATGGTGGTCTTACCGTCCTCAATAAGCTTGGCCAATTCGTTGCGATACGGCGTGAGCTGCTGAATGGCGATCTCTTGGGCGCCTTCGCTCATCGAGCAGAGGTAAAGCAAGTCGATGCTCTGGCGGGCAAAAACTGGTTCGCTGGTCAGGCTGGTTTCAGCGAAGGTGGCCTCGGGCAGGCAGTGTTTCAGATACACAATGTTGCCCTTGTCGCCGTACAGGCAGCAGATTTCGGGGTACAGGCTTTCAATTATCATCGCTTGGCCTCGGCAATCAGCAACTCGGCGACCTTGTCCGCCTGGTGCATGGTTGAGGTGTCGTAGAGCAGGAAAACAGCCTCGGTGTTTACCGTGTCAACAGCCCGCCAGGCCTCAAGCTCGTCCTCGCAACAAACGATCCGCTGCGGCGCCACGCCGGCCAGCAATAGACGCACTTGGTGGTCGTAGCAGCGCGGCCCGGTGGCAACCACCTGAACAACATCCGGGTCGTTTAGGAACTCGAAATCGGCGTCATAGATCCAGCCGATGAACTCCACCGAGTGCTTGCGGTCGTACCAGTCGTCCATTATCAGGACGACGGATTTGCGTCCCGGCTGGTGACGCACGAAGTCCATTGTCTGCGAACAGGACACGCTGGATTGGCCTTTACTCATGGCCTTCACGAGACGGGTTTCCCCGAGCATTACCTGGTTGAGACGCGAGTCGACAACCGTCCATGACGCTAGGCCGTCAGCGATCTGAT
The DNA here is from genome assembly GCA_009781145.1 of Propionibacteriaceae bacterium. Lineage (GTDB taxonomy): Bacteria > Actinomycetota > Actinomycetes > Propionibacteriales > Propionibacteriaceae > WRGV01. The sequence continues at coordinate 5,384 of WQYR01000097.1, forward strand.
CGGACGTCAAACCGGCCTGATGCAGCGCGGTGATGGCGGCCAGCTCGTTGTAAATGTTGAAAAGAGTGTCTGACACCAACGGATAGGTGTCGCTGGCACCGTCCTGGGCTACTGCGATCGTCCTCGCATCGCGGTCGACTGTCGTCAACCGAAAGTCGGCTTGTGGTGATTTGAAGTCGCACTTGGGGCAATAGGCCTGTCCGATATGGTGGTGGCGCAGGTAGCGGTAGGTCAGTTTCGTCAAGCAAACCGGGCAGTAGGAATAGTCGGCGACGATGTTCTTGGACGGGCCCGATGAATCATCGGGTAGCTCGTCGACACCGAAGTAGGTTCGATTCGCCGGCTCGGCACTGCCCAGTTGGGAAGAGCACAGGTCGTCGGCATTGAGCACCAGTTTCGTACCGGGCGGGGTGTTCTTGTCGATCAGTTCGAGGATGAAATCAGGGTATGCGTTGCGCTTAAGCGAGTCACGGAACAGATTGGTGACCACCAGAAAGTTGGGTTTCACCTGTGGCAGCACGAGCCGACAGGCCCGCTCGTCGACTTCCAGCACGCAGGCATCGCTTGAGGGACGTCCACTCACGCCGAGAGCGTTCGTCAACGCGGCGGCGACACCTGGGACGATGTTCGAGCCGATGCGGTTGGTGGATACTCGATAGCCGGCATGCATCAGCACGTCGGCGATCATGTTCGTCACCGTCGTCTTGCCATTTGTGCCGGTGACGCAGATAGTGAGCGCCGGCTTGGGTACCTGGGCCAGGTAGTCCGGGCACACGGCCAGCGCCACCCGTCCCGGCGTGTGTGAAGCATTGCGCCCAAGAAGGCGTAACGCTCGATAGGCCAGCTTTGACCCAAGAAGGGCGAGCCAACACCTTATCGATTTCATCAAACCTCCACTGGATCAACGCGTTGCCGCGGTGTGCAAATAATAGCTCCATGCAGCCTTGTGGACTAAACTACGAACAACCAACGCGCGCCGTGTTGGCCATTTCGAAATGGGAAGAGGAACGGCGGACATGAGCGATGAGTCTTACCCGTGGCGCGCAGCCGCGCCCAGGCCACCCCAGCCGCCAACACCCCCACCGCCAGTAACGCCACCAGTCACTCCCGAGACGCGGCTTCCCTGGGAGGCGTCCGCACCGGCTCCATGGACGCCCACCCCGCCGCCAGTTCCAGTGACTGCGCCAGTTGCCCCTGCGCCTGCACCCGTAACCCCCGCACCCGTTGTGCCCGCACCCGTAACCCCCGCACCCGTTGTGCCCGCACCCGTAACCCCCGCACCCGTTGTGCCAGCACCTGTTATCCCCGCACCAGCGCCTGTTGTGCCGGCGCCTGCACCTGTTGCTCCAGCGCTCGTTGTACCAGCACCTGTTACCCTGCCCGCACCCGTTACCCCCGCACCTGTACCACCAATCACGACCCCAGTCGCGCCAATCGTCCCGGTGGTGCCTACAGCCCCCGCTCATATCGCG
>WQYR01000098.1 GCA_009781145.1 Propionibacteriaceae bacterium
ACGTCCTCATTGCCATCGTCAAGAAAGAGCTTCACCTGGAGGCATCGCTCTACTCTTGCCTACAGATTCTGTCCGTCTCCGCCTTCGAGAAAACCCCGATTCCATGCGCCTTGCAGCCCGATCGTGTCCGCAACATCCCGAACGAGCCAAGCAACCAATTGATTTTATTCGACTTTTAACCGGACACTCGTGAAACAACGCCATAATTGACTTTCTTCTATATTTCTATAAACTTGGAAATATGGAAACCTTAAACGCCGCCGAACTCCTTGCCGCCCTTGGGCACGAATCTCGCCTTGCCATCTTCCGCCTGTTGGTCGAAGCCGGCCCGGAAGGCATGAACGTCAGCGCTATCGCCGAGAAACTGGGGCTACCCGGAGCCACGCTGTCGTTCCACCTTTCCCATCTCAGCCGAGTTGGCCTCATCAAGGGTGAGCGCGAAAGCCGTTTCATCCACTACTCGGCCGAGTACGAGACGATGGACGAATTGATTGCCTTCCTGACCAGCAATTGCTGTCAAGGCAACGCTTGTCTCCCCAAGACAGCCGCCTGCGATACGACGGCCAAGCGTCGCGCCAGGAATCCCACTCCTTGAAGGAGTCTCACCGTGAGTGAACGCATCTTCGACGTCCTCGTCCTCTGCACGGGCAACTCCTGCCGCTCCCAGATGGCTGAAGCTATCCTCAACCACGACCTGGCTGGCTTGGTGCGTAGCATCTCTGCCGGCACCAGCCCGCAGCCCAAGGTGGCCGATGGCGCCATCGAGGCCCTGAAGCTGGCCGGCCTGCCGACCGATGGTCTCTACCCCAAGACTGTCGAAGACGTCATGAACCAGGATATCGACCTGGTGGTCAGCGTCTGCGACAACGCCAAGGAAACCTGCCCCATCTTCCCGCGTCCGGTGAAACGTATCCACGTTGGCTTCCACGACCCGCATGGCGAACCGCTGGAAAGCTTCCTGGCTGTCCGCGACGACATCCGCGCCCGCCTTCTGCCGGCGATCCGCGAAGCCTTGGGCCTGTAAGGAGCCGCCATGTCTGCTGGCCAATGCAAAATGACCGCCAAGGTGGCTGCCGGCGCCCCGATGAGCGTCTTCGAACGCTACCTGACCGTCTGGGTGTTTCTCTGCATCGTCGCCGGCATCGTAGCCGGCCAGATGGCGCCCGGTCTGTTCCAGGCCATCGGCCACATGGAAGTGGCTCAGGTAAACCTGCCGGTGGGTCTACTCATCTGGGTCATGATTATTCCGATGCTGGTGAAAGTCGATTTCGGCGCCTTGCATGAGGTAAAGCAGCACGTCCGGGGCATCGGCGTCACGCTCTTCGTAAACTGGCTGGTCAAGCCGTTCTCGATGGCCTTCCTCGGCTGGCTGCTCATACGCAACCTGTTTGCGCCGCTGCTGCCGGTGGGGCACCTCGACAGCTACATCGCCGGCCTCATCCTGCTCGCCGCCGCACCTTGTACGGCGATGGTTTTCGTCTGGAGTCGACTGACGAACGGCGATCCGTTGTTCACTCTGTCCCAGGTTGCGATCAACGACACCATCATGGTGTTTGCTTTCGCGCCCATCGTCGGCCTGCTGCTGGGCATTTCCGCAATCACCGTGCCGTGGGATACGCTGGTAACGTCGGTCGTGCTCTACATCGTGATTCCGCTGGCGCTGGCCCAGTTCTGGCGCAAGTCGCTGCTGGCGAAGGGACAGGCACATTTCGACGCGGCAATGGAGAAAATCGGCCCCTGGTCGATCTCGGCGCTGCTGGTCACGCTGGTGCTGTTGTTTGCCTTTCAGGGCAAGGCGATCATCGAGCAGCCGCTGGTCATCGCGCTGCTCGCGGTACCGATCCTGATCCAGGTCTTCTTCAATTCGGGCCTGGCGTACTGGCTCAACCGCGCCGTCGGTGAAAAGCACAACGTCGCCTGCCCATCGGCGCTGATCGGCGCATCCAATTTCTTTGAATTGGCGGTCGCGGTAGCCATCAGCCTGTTCGGTTTCGAATCCGGCGCCGCACTGGCGACGGTCGTTGGTGTGCTGGTCGAGGTGCCGGTGATGCTACTGGTCGTGCGCGTCGTCAACGCCTCCAAGGGTTGGTACGAGCGGGGAGCTGCCTAATGGATCGCGAAGAACTCCTGTGTCGCTTTCCGGCCCACCGTGGCAAGCTGGTGGCGGTGCTGGCGCGGCTGGTCGGCGCTACCGAAGCGGAAGACCTGGCGAGTGAAGCGCTGCTACGGGCAATGGCGGCTGTCGAAAGTTTCCGTGGCGAGGCCGGGCTTGGCACCTGGCTGCACCGGATCGCGGTGAATCTTGCGTATGACCATTTGCGGCGCCACGGGCGCGACCCCGCCATTCCAAACGGTGTCGGCGCTGATCTGCCTGATATCGCCGATGACAGTAGACCGGATGTTCTGGAGCAGCGCCAGATGTCGGCGTGCGTGCAGAAGGTTCTGGCGACCTTGCCGGCACCGCAGCGCCAACTGCTGATCCAGGCCGACGTGCTCGACCAGACCACGGCTGAGATAGCGAGGGATGCAGGCATTACGACCGGCAACGCCAAGATCCGGTTGCATCGGGCTCGCCGAAACCTCGAAGTGGCGCTGGAAAGTCGTTGCGAGTTCCACCACCGTGACGGCGGCGTGCTGTGCTGCACACCAAAGTCCAAAACCGCATGACGTGTATCCATGAGGATCGCTTGTTCGTCAAAGGGGTGTACCAATCCGGTACTTCACATGGAGTCAATCATGTTGGATGAAAAAACCAAGGCACTGATCGCTGTCGGCGCCAGTATCACCGCCAACTGTCAGTCTTGCCTCGATACCCGCGCCGGCAAGGCGCGCGAACTGGGAATCGCAGACGCCGATATTCTGACGGCCATCGAGGTGGGCAAGATGGTGCGTAAAGGCGCTGCGGGAAAGATGGATCAGCATGTGGCGAGCCAAGTAGACGCACCGCAGCCGGCAACGGCTGGCGGTAGTTGCTGCTCCTGATAGCTGTCGGACGCCGGGCCTGGATGGCCCGGCGCTTTATTCAAGAAAGGAGATGTGATGAAGAAGCTTGAAGTATTCGATCCCGCCATGTGCTGTTCCACCGGTGTCTGTGGCGTCGATGTTGATCCGGTGCTGGCCCAGTTCGCGGCTGACCTGAAATGGATCGAGGAGCGCGGCATCACGGTTGAGCGCCATAACCTCGGCCAGGAGCCTCAGGCCTTCGCAGCCAACCCCACCGTCGTCAAGGAAATGGAGGGTGGCATGGACCGCCTGCCCATCATCGTCGTGGACGGCCACATCGTCTCCACCGGCATGTATCCGTCCCGCGCTCAACTGGCCCAGAAGCTCGATATCACGCTGGCGACCGCCGAGAAGCCACACGCCAAGGCCAGCGGCTGCGGTTGCAAACCGGGAACCTGCTGAAAGGTCTGAATCATGCCTCTACCCACCATCCAGACCCGCTACCTGTTCTTCACCGGCAAAGGCGGCGTCGGCAAAACCTCTCTTTCCTGTGCCATGGGTTTGGCACTGACCGAGGCCGGCAAGAAGGTGCTCATCGTCAGCACTGACCCATCCTCGAATCTGGATGAGGTGCTGGGCATCGGCTTGAGTCAGTCGCCAACTGCCATTCCTGGGGCGCCGGGTTTGTTCGCATTGAACATCGACCCCGAAGCCGCGGCGCGTGCCTACCGGGAACGTATGGTGGCGCCGTATCGAGGCATTCTGCCGGCTGCCGCCATCCAGAGCATGGAAGAGCAGTTCTCCGGGGCCTGCACCGTCGAGATTGCCGCTTTCGACGAGTTCTCCAAGCTGCTCGGCGACCCAACCGCGACGGCAGAGTTCGACCTCGTCATCTTCGATACAGCGCCCACCGGCCACACGCTACGCTTGCTGACCCTGCCTTCGGCTTGGGACGAGTTCATTTCATCTTCGACGGGCGGCGCCTCCTGTCTCGGTCCTCTGGCCGGCCTGGAGAAGCAGAAAGCCCTATATGCAGCGACGGTGGCGCGCTTGTCCAGCGCCACTGACACCACGGTCATTCTGGTGGCTCGTGCCGACACAGCATCATTACGAGAGGCCAACCGCACCCATCTCGAACTGGCCGACCTGGGCATTCGCAACCAGACCTTGGTCATCAACGGCTTGTTCTCTGGCAACCCTGCTGAAGATGCGATTGCCGCCGCCATGATGACCCGGGCTTCTGCGGCTATCGAAACCATGTCGCCCGAACTAGCCAGCCTGCCGCAGACACGCATTCCCTTCCTGCCACGGGGCACCGTCGGTCTGGATGCCCTGCGCGAGATGGCGCACCCCGAGATGATGTTGGCGCCGACCAGTAACGTCATGCCGGAGACGCCTCTGCCGTCCAAGCTGCGCGGATTGGTCGAGGACATCGCTTCAACAGGGCACGGCGTCATCATGGCCATGGGCAAGGGCGGTGTCGGTAAAACGACGGTGGCGGCTGCCATCGCTGTTGCTTTGGCCAGGAAGGGGCACAAGGTGGTGCTGTCCACCACGGACCCGGCGGCCCACACGGCGGCGGCGATTGATGGCGTGGTGCCGGGGCTGACCGTTACGCGCATTGACCCGGCCCAAGAGGTACGGCAGTACACCGAGGAAGTGCTAACCAAGGCGGGCAAGCACCTCGATGCCGGCGGGCGCGCTATGCTGGAAGAGGATTTGCGCTCCCCATGCACCGAGGAGATTGCTGTCTTCCGGGCCTTTGCCCGGACCGTTGATGAAGGCAAGGACGGTTTCGTGGTGTTGGATACGGCGCCGACCGGTCACACTATCCTCTTGCTCGATGCCGCCGAGGCCTATCACCGGGAAGTGATGCGGACCCAGGGCGACATGCCCGAGGCGGTACGCCAGTTGCTGCCCCGCTTGCGCGACCCCAGCTATACCCGGGTGCTGATCGTCACATTGCCGGAAGCGACACCGGTGCACGAAGCTGAACGCCTGAGCGCAGACCTGGCTCGCGCAGGTATCGAACCGTATGCCTGGGTCGTCAACCAATCGCTCCTGGCCAGCGGAACCCAGCATCCCGTTCTTTGCCAGCGTGGCGCCTATGAGGCGCCCTTCATCCGCCGTGTTGCCGATGACCTGTCCCGACAATCGGCCCTCGTGCCCTGGTTGGCGGAGGCGCCGGTCGGGGAGGCTGGCCTGGATCATCTGGTCGGGCAATGAACAATCGGGCTTAATCCTTCAACTGTGAGGTGACACCATGAAAACCCTGCCTATTATTTGGCAACGGCTGGTATCTGCTGGAGAAACCTGTCCTCGTTGTGCTGGCACCGGAGATGAGGTGACGCGGGCAGTCGAGCAACTCCGGACGCAACTTCTGCCGCTGGGTATCGAGCCAGTACTCGATACTCGTGAGATTGATAAGGCCACCTTCAAAGCCAATCCATCCGAGTCGAATCGCATTTGGATTGCAGGAAAACCGATAGAGGAATGGGTCGATGCTTCAGTGGGCAGCAGTCCTTGCTGTTCCGTGTGCGGAGATTCGGCGTGCCGTACCGTGGATGTTGGCGGTACCTCTTATGAAGTCGTACCCGAAGAGTTATTGGTCAAGGCCGGGCTGATTGCTGCGCTTACCATGAACGCACAGCAGGACAGCTAGGAACCGGCGTCAACGTCCTCTGGGTGTACCGTAGCCCACTACAAAGGACTTCCCGAAAGCCAGACAGGCAAGTTCTCGCCCAAAATAACTGTCCTCCAAACATCGGCACTCTCACGTGCCAAAAACCGTGAATGCTTTCTGTAATTTTGTTAGCTTGGGTGGATTGTCTTATCCCCTCCCCATCGCCTCGTCAAGCATTTTCAACTGAGCATCTTCGTCGTAAATGACTTGTTTCAAGCTGAAGGGGTCGTTGTTTTGGTAACTCTCCTGATCCGCTATTGACGCGGGTTTAAAGGGATTTCAGGGTGTCCGCGATTTGAATTTTGCTTGTCTGATTTGCGATGCTTTCGGGTTTTACCGACCCGGGGTGACGCATGAACGTGGGCAAGACGCTGTTCACACAGGTGATGGAGTACGTGCCGTGGAAGACCTTTGGGCGCATTGTCGAGCGACACCAAGGGGATGCGGGAGTGCACACGCTGGGCTGCGCGGATTTGTTTCGCGTCATGGTCTTTGCGCAACTGACCTGGCGCGAGTCCTTGCGCGACATTGAGGCGTGCCTGGCGGCGAATCGGAACAAGCTGTTTCACATGGGGATGAAGGCGCCGCCTGCCCGCTCGACACTGTCCGATGCCGCCGCGCATCTCAAACCCGGCGGCGTGCTGATCGTCGAGATCGGCCACAACCGCGCCGCGCTGGAAAAGGCCTTTCCAAAAACGCCTTTCACCTGGCTGGAAACCAGCGCCGGCGACGGCCATGTCTTCCTGTTGCGACGCGAGGAATTGCCCTGAGAAAGCGCCGATTTTCTAAATTACTTAAATAATGATCCGCTACTGTAGCAACTCTTAATAACGAATTCTTTAGTCTGATTTAGAAAATAAAAAGCGTAGGCAAAAAAAGGCGGCGCTGTTCGCATGAGACGCGAGGCTCGCCGCCAAAGGGGGTAAATCGTTGCTTGCGAGACTACTCCTTCATCTAAAAATAAACAAACCACTTTGTCTCTTTTTCCCTCACGGGCTGAGCTTGCCCCTGAAATCCGTATCCCATAGCTGAACTCATGGACAGGTTTTACTTGGTTGATTGGCCATCCAGTTTTGCTCGAATTGGATGGGGCTGAGGTAAGCCAGCGTTGAATGCAGT
>WQYR01000099.1 GCA_009781145.1 Propionibacteriaceae bacterium
CAAACCGGCCGGCGGCTCCACCAAGCGCATTCCGACCGGATGACGATACTGGCTGACGACAGCGATTCGGCTCCGATCATCAAACGCGATTACGGCCACTGAACCGGGATGCGACACAAACTCACGGGTCATTGTCGCCCCAAACGGCGCATGTACGACATCCTGCTCGAGCGCTACGATGTGCGCCTGGCGCAACACCTCATGGGAGACGACGAACCAACTCTCGTTCTCATCCTGGCGTCTGCTCACGGACCTCCAGCCTATCCGACCAGACAAGCCCGGCCCACCCACGGCGCGCCGGTTAGCTGGCTTCACCGACCGCGGCCAGCAGATCGCGGGCATGACCAAGGCCGGCCTGCGAGTCGGACAGACCTCCCATCATACGGGCGATTTCGGCGACGCGGCCATCCCCCGTCACCTCAAAGACACCGGCCGTGGTGATCGCCCCGTCGTCACTCTTGGCGACGACATAGTGGCGATCCGCCCAGGCAGCCACCTGTGCCAGATGTGTGACAACCAGCACCTGCGAGTCTTTGGCCAGCCGCGCCAAACGCCGGCCGATTTCCAGCCCGACAGCCCCACCGACGCCAGCGTCGACCTCGTCGAAAACGAATGTTCCCGGTACCCGCCCGTCGCTTTGCGCGCCTTGATCGGCCAGCACGACCTCGATGGCCAGCCGCAGACGCGACAACTCGCCGCCCGAAGCCACCTTGCTGATCGGCGCAAGCGGGCTGCCGGGGTTGGCCGTGAACAACAACTGCACCGATTCGGCACCCCATGGGCCAAGTTCCGGCAGAGGCCGCAGTTCGAACTCAATCGCCGCGTGCGGCATCGCCAGCGCCGCCAGCTCGGCTGCGACGGCACTGCTCAGCCGGTCACCGGCCTGAGCGCGCAAAGACGTCATTTCGGTCGCCAGCACGGCCAACTGCTCGTCCAGGCGCGTTATCTGCTCATTCAACTCGGCGATGCGCTCATCGCTGCCCACTAACTGATCGAGGCGAGCAGACGACACACGCGCCCACTCCAGTACCTCGTCGACAGTGGTGCCGTACTTGCGCGTCAGACCCTGCAACTCGGCCTGACGGGCTGCTATCGCCTCAAGACGCACCGGATCCGCCTCCAGCGACGCCAGGTAAGACGCCACCTCACCCGCCAACCCCTGCGTGGCATCCAGTGCCGCCACGGACTGCGCCGACAGCCCGACGGCGGCTTCGTCGTGTTGCGCCAGCCGTTCCAGCGCCTTTCGCGCCTGGCCGATCAGCCCGACGGCGCCGAAGGTCTCGTCGTCGCCCGACAAGGCGGCGTCTGCCTCGGCCGCCAACCCGCGCAGGTCGTCGACGTCTTGAAGCCGACGCGCCTCAACAGCCAAAGACTCGTCTTCCCCCGGCACTGGCGACACCTTTTCGATCTCGGCCAGACCAAAGCGCAGCATGTCGGCCTCGCGGGCCCTCGCTTGCACTTGCGTTACCAGCTCATCTCGCTCGGCGACTGCCGTGCGGCGACTGGCATAGGCTGTTCGATACCCGGCGAGCACGGGCACGAACTCAGGCCCCCCGGCCTGGTCGAGCACCTGACGCGCCCGCTCCGGCGTTGCGAGTCGCACCTGCTCCGACTGCCCGTGAATCGTTGCCAACGCCCCCACCACTTCATCCAGGACACCAAGTGGCACCGCCACACCACCCAAGCCGGCCCTGGTGCGCCCCTGGGCCGTCACCTGGCGCGACACTGTGAGCTCGGGGGCATCGCCCCCGTCGAGCTCGGCACCAAGTTCATCAAGACGCTCGGAGACCCCCTCCACGCCCAGGAAACCACCGTCCACCACTGCCTTGGCGCTGCCATGGCGCACCATGCCGGCATCCGCCCGCTGGCCCAGCAGCAGCCCCAGCCCGGTGACGACCAATGTCTTGCCGGCGCCCGTCTCACCGGTTACGGCCGTCAACCCGGGTGCGGGCTCGATTGTGGCGTCGGCAATGACCCCCAAGTCCGCGATGTGAAGGTAGGTAAGCATCAGTGACGCCACCCGTCCACGGGCAATTCAAACTTCTTGACCAGACGGGTTGTGAATGGCTGCTCGCCCAGGCGGGCCAGCCTCAAGTTCAGCGCATGGCGGGTGACGACAGCCATCGAGCCGGCTTCAGCCTGGAAATGACGACGCCCGTCACACCAGAAATTTGCCGCGTCGGAGTGCTCCAGCAAGTTCAACTCAATGACGGAGTCAGGGCTCAGCACCAGGGGCCTGGCGAATAGGGCATGGGCCAGCAGCGGCACCAGTTCGATGGCCTCGACGTCCGGCCAGATGACCGGCCCGCCGGCCGAGAACGCGTAGGCGGTCGAGCCTGATGGCGTCGATACCAAGATGCCGTCGCACGCCCACCGTGACAGCGGTCTGCCGTCAACGCTCACCATGATGTCGATCATTTTCGACCGAACAGCCTTCTCAACGGACAATTCATTGACCGCGAAGCTGCTCCACCCGGCGTCGCCATCGGTAAGTTTAACGGCCAACGTGACGCGCTCTTCCACACCGTAGGCACGGTTGGCCACCCGCTCGACCAGGTCGGATGTCTCCGCCGCCTCCAGTTCGGCCAAAAAGCCCACATGCCCCATGTTGACGCCCAACAGCGGCACCCGTGTGGGCAGCGACCATTCGGCAGCACTCAGGATCGTGCCATCGCCGCCCAGCACGATCATCAACTCGATGTCGCCCTGATCGGCCAGGTGACCGACCTCTGCGTCGGTCAGCTTCGCCTGTACCTCGTCGGCACGGCCCTGCGCCACCAGGCATTCGATGCCACGGCGGTTCAGCCCGCGCGCCAGTTCTGCCGCAGCGACGACGGCTTCGGGACGGCTGGAATGCAGCCATAACCCCACATGTCTTTGACTCACCCAGGCAAGCTTAGTGGGCCACGCCGACAAACACGCCAGTCAGGCAGGTTGCATGTGGATGAAGTACTCGACGTTGCCATTCACGCCGGGCAAATGGCTGGCCCCCCGCCAGGCCTCACGCCACCCCAGCGATGCCGCGGAAGCCACAACGCCGTCCACCGCTTGCGTCCGCAAGCGCAGGTCTCGCACCACCCCAGAGTTGCCAAGCTTCCCCCGCCCCACCTCGAATTGTGGCTTGACGAGCAACAGCGCGTCCCCGAGCACCAGCGGCAGCAGTACCGGCAGCACCTGGGTCAGCGAAATGAATGACAAGTCCGCCACGACCAGGCTGACCGGCTCGTCATCCAGATCGGCCAGCGTCAGGTCTTTGATGTTGAGACCCTCACGGGACGTGACGCGAGCGTCGGCCGCCACCTCGCCCGCCAGTTGGCCGTGCCCGACGTCCACGGCATAGACGCGCTGTGCGCCGCGGCTAAGCAACACCTGCGTGAACCCGCCCGTCGATGCGCCGGCATCCAGGCACCGCGATGGTACAACGATGTGCGCGTCGTCCAGGGCGCCCAGCAGCTTGTGTGCGGCCCGCGACACCCATGGGTCGTCTTCAAGCTCGATCTGGTCGTCAGGCCCGACGGGCTGCGCCGATTTGGTTGCCTCGACGCCATTGACTCGCACCCGTCCACTGGAAATCGCCAGCTGTGCCCTGTGCCGAGTCGATACCAGGCCGGCTGTTACCAGCGCGACGTCTAGGCGCAGCGGGCCATTAGCCGTCATGGTGGGAAGTCTGTGCCGCATCACGAGAGTCACGCAAGACGTCCTGGAGGACGGATTGAGCCTCGCTCAGGCGCTGCGCCTGCTCCGGCAGACTGGCATCGGCAGATTCCACGACGCGAGCCAATGCGGCGTCGATGGCCGGGTTGCCGGTTTCTGGTGGTGTCAACGACATGCCCACCACTCTACTGGCCCAACTGAATGTTCGACGGTGGCTGCCCGAGGCCTTGCAGGTCAACGGTGAAACCTTTGTCCGCCCGCTCCCAGACAAGGTTGGCCACCGCCCACCAGGCATCCAACTGCTGCGAGGTGGTGTCCTGTGGCCCGGTGATCGTCACCGTCATGTTGGATGCCTCCTGTGCCAGCGCCTGGCCGCATCGCCAGCCGTCCTTGACGGCCACCGCCACACGCGCCGGTTCCAGCAGACCGGCCACATCGGCCGCCAAATAGTCGGGGCGCTGCTCCGGTGGCGCGCACAGCAACTCCGCCAGCCCGTGAGCCCCGGACAGCACGAACAACGATGCCCAATCGGCCTTCGAGGCCCCTTCGATGTCGGTGTCGAGGCGGTCGCCAACGAACAACGGACGCTGGGCGCCCAACCGCCGACGCGTCTCATCCAACAGCGGACGGGCCGGCTTTCCGCCCATCGTCGGGGCTACGCCCAGTGGCTGCCGCATCGCCAACAAAATGGCACCCGTCCCCACCGCAATGCCCTTGTCCGTCGGTCGGGTCAGGTCATCATTACAGGCATAAAACTTGGCCCCGGCTTGCACGGCATAGCAGCCTTCGTTTAGGTCATCCCATGTCAGGGCCGGGTCAAACCCGACGAGAATGGCGGCCGTCGCGGCAGAGCGCTCGAATGTCGGCCTCAGCCCGACCGCCGCGATCTCGTCAGCCAGCGCTGGCGATCCGACGATCAGCACCTCGACGCCGCCCGGTAGCTCCTCGGACATCAAATGCGCTGTGGCTTGGGCAGACGTCACAATGTCGTCAGCGTCGCAGTCGATTCCGAACCCGATCAGTTGCTCGGCGATCAGCCGTGGCGCGCGCTGCGCATTGTTTGTCACATACGCCAGCCGGACGCCGCGCCGCCGCAGATCATTGATGGCCTCGGGCGCGCCTGGTACGGTCACCGGGCCCCGGTAGACCACCCCGTCCAGATCGAACCCGATGGCATCGAAGGCTGCGCCAAGCACGCCATCAGTCATCGACATCATCTTCTTTGCGCAGATCTTTGTCTGGCGCTTCATCCAGGTCTTCGTCTGAATACTCTGCTGTCGCCTCATCGGATTCCTCGTCGGTGTCATCGACGAATTGATCGCCCAATTCCTCGTCGACAGCGAAATCGTCCTCAGGGTCGGTCACCTCGTCATCGACAGGCAAACCATCGAGCATGTCGACGCGACGCTGTGCATCGGCGGCGGTTGTCTGATCGAGCTCAGACGCGGCGACGAACCAGTTCCGCGCAGCCGTGCTGTCACCGGATGCTTCGAGCACCGCGGCATAGGCATAGCGCAGCCGGGCTTGGCCGATGCGTCCACCGCGTCGGGACGCGATGGCATCGCGCAACAGTCGCTGCGCCTCATCCATTTGGCCAAGATCTTGCCGGGCGCCGGCAGCCACAATCACTGCCTCGATGCGCTGATCCGAGTTCATTTTGGACGTGTCCGCGTCGGCCAAAAGCTCCAGTGCGGCTGCCGGCTTGCCCAGCGCCCGCTGGCAATCGGCCAGAACAGGTACGACGTTTTCGTCACCGGTCATTCGCCGCAGCGCCTGGTACTCACTTGACGCCAGGCGGAAGTCCTCCGCAGCGTAGGCGGCCTCAGCGACAGCCTCCCTGACCACCTGCAAGCGACCCGCCCGACGCTTTGCCGCCAGTGCATGCTTCAAAGCGGTCGCCGGGTCATCGTCTGCCAGCAACGCCGCCATCCGCAAATGGCCACCCACCACATGGGCCGCCTCGGGCGCTACGCCCTTCAACTCGGCCCTCAGGCCCATGGGCAGGTCGCGCTCGTCGTAATCGTCGAAGATCGGCTCGTCCAGATTTGGTGGGCGATCCGTCCATTCGCGGTGTTCGCGCGGGGGACGGTCAGACCACTCGCGACGCTCCCGCGGTGGACGATCAGAGCGATCCCCGCCCCAACGCGGACGGTCATCGGACTCGCGCGGCCCACGGGGAGGACGATCCGTCCACTCCCGACGCGGTGGACGATCAGACCACGACCGCTGCCCATCACCCGAACGGAAACCACCACGCGGGCGGTCATCGGACTCACGACGCTCACGCGGCGGACGATCAGACCACTCCCGACGCGGCGGACGATCCTGACGATCACCCCAAGACCCTTGCCCATCACCAGAGCGGAAACTGCTGCGCGGGCGGTCATCGGACTCGCGACGCTCACGCGGCGGACGATCAGACCACTCCCGACGCGGCGGGCGATCCTGACGATCACCCCAAGACCTTTGCCCATCACCAGAGCGGAAACCACTACGCGGACGGTCATCTGAGGACCGCGGTGGACGATCTGTCCATTCCCGGCGCTCACGCGGAGGACGATCCGCACCCCAAGACCGTTGGCCATCACCAGAGCGCGGCGTGCCATCAGAGGACTCGCGCGGCCCACGCGGAGGACGATCAGACCACTCCCGGCGCTCACGCGGCGGACGGTCAGACCATTCGCGCCGCTCACCGCCGGCGCGATAGCCGCCACCACCCGATGGACGCCGGTCGCCACCACGGCCTGATCGGCTCGGCCCGCGACCAAAGTCACGCCGTCCGTTATCTCCTGTCCGAACCATGCTCATCCTCTCTACCGAAAACACTAGTCAGCATTGTGCTGGCATAACAAAAAAACTCCCTTGTCGGTGTTGCCACTGACAAGGGAGTTTATAAGTCCGGCGGCGTCCTAGTCTCCCACAGAATCCCTCCTGCAGTACCATCGGCGCTGAAAGGCTTGAC
>WQYR01000100.1 GCA_009781145.1 Propionibacteriaceae bacterium
AAGCAGCCCAACAAATGAAAGACCACTGGCAACTCTACCAATCCAGCCCCCTACCCAACCCAGCAGCATCAGCAACCCAGCCAACACCTGACACCAACACATACAGCCAATAAGGGCAAGCACCAGGCAGACGCTAGAAGTCTGGATACGATGGCCAAACCGTCCGCTGTTATGATTCTTACCATGGCTATGCAGCCCGGAGCGACGCAATGATTGAACCACAGATGGCCACTGTCACGGTCACCAGCCAGGACCAACGCGTGGACCTGGTGCTGTCTGCCACCCTGCCGATAGCTGAACTGCTGCCCGGAATGGTTGCCAAACTCGGCCAACTGAATGCAACATCGGCGACTTTTGGTTTCGACGTGAACCTATCTTCAGGCACCCCGCTGAAGCTTAGCTCAAGCCTGGCTGATCAGCATGTCGCGTCGGGCGCTGTTCTGACATTGGTGCCACGGGAATCCAACCCCATCCCCCGCTATGACGACATCGCTGAGGCCGTCGGCACCGTTGTCGAAGCCACCCGGGTTCCGTGGGGACGCCACGAGTCTTTGCAGTTGTCGGTTTGGTGCGCAACCGCCCTTTGTGTGGCCGCTGCAGCGGTATTGGCGTTGCGCGGCCAAGGCGGTCAGGCGATCACTGCCGGCTGCGTGGCTGCCGTGTTGGTTGGCGTGTGTTCCGCCGCGGTGGCCCGCCTGAATGAACACTACCTCGCGGTGGCAATGGTTGCCGGCGCATGCGCCTTGCTTGGCGCGACCGGATGGATCATTGCGCCAGCCGGTCAAGTACTTTGGCAAATCGTGGCCGCCGCCATCGGAGTTGCCATCGCAACGTCGTTCTTACTTGCCCAGCCACGCGCCATCTGGCCAATCAGCTTCGGTTTCCTAACCATCTCGGTCGGCCTTTTGGTGTTCGCGCTCATGGTTTTGGCAGTCAACGCGTCCTGGGCGGCGGCTGCTGGTACGACCGTTGCACTGACGATGATCGCTCAAGTGCTATTGCCGTCAGGCGGCCTAATGCTGGTGCCGGCACGGCGGTTGGCCCTGGCATTTCATTCGTCCGA
Source organism: Propionibacteriaceae bacterium (assembly GCA_009781145.1). Lineage (GTDB taxonomy): Bacteria > Actinomycetota > Actinomycetes > Propionibacteriales > Propionibacteriaceae > WRGV01. The sequence goes on from WQYR01000100.1 coordinate 1,064, forward strand.
ACAGGTTCCTTTCAAGCAAGTTGACCAGGAAGTACGTCAGGCCACCTTAGCCGTCACTGCTGTACGGGTTGGCATGGGTGTCCTCCTTGTCTTGAGCGCCCCACTGCTACTGGCCAACTGGTGGGGTGTGGCGCTTTTGATCTGCTGCGCGATCTCGCTGGCGCTGAGCACCCGCGACCTTTTCGCCCGCGAAGAGGTGTACTCAAACGCCTTGGCGGCACTGACGTCCGTCTTGCTGGCCGGCCTGGTGGCGGCCTGGCAACGTCCCACAGCCTCACTGTGGCTAGGTGGAGCGCTCGTTGCCGGGGCCATCGTGTTGGTGCTGCACAGCCTGACCGCAGCCCGCTACCGTCCAGGGTTCGACCGCGTGCTTGACGCGGTCTGGATGATCACAACCATTGCTGTGATTCCTTTGGCGGCCCTGATGTGGGGCATCTTCTGATGGCCTCGAACCGCGATATTCTGGACGCGCAGCGGTTCAACCGCTCGCGGCTTGTCACAGCCTTCACCTCCGGCATGCCGGGTGGACGCGAACTGGAACCACGCTCGCCACTGACCCCTTTGATCATCGGGATCGTCCTGACAGTTGTGCTGATAGCGACAGCACTGGTGATGCGACGCTTTGCACCAACCATGCCCGACGGCTGGCAAAACAACTACGTGCTGATCATCAACGGCACAGGGGCCCGGTATTACACGGAAAACGGCGTCATGCACCCGATTACCAACATCACGTCGGCAAAGCTTCTGACGCAGGCCGGGTCTTTTCATGTCGCCGAAGTGCCCGCCTCGGTTACCGAGGGCATACCACGCGGGCCACAGGTGGGTTTGTCTGATGCGCCAGATGATGTGCCGGCGCCTTCAGCGTTGATCACCGGAGCGTGGACGGCATGCGCGGTGTCGGATTCGGCAACGCAAACGTGGATCGGCGATGCGCCAGACAGTATCGTCGATGCCCCGATGCTGCTGGTGTCCAACGCCAAAAAGGAATACCTGGTGGCCGGGGGCCTTCGGTATCCGATGGACACCAAGCCCACGGCCGTCGTTGCAGCACTTGGTTTGGTCGATTTGGACGTCCACCCGGTGCGGGCCGATTGGCTAAACCTACTAGCCCCGGCTTCCCCACTGCGGCCGCTAATCATAGCGGGCGCCGGACGACCGGCAACCGGCATGCCGGCAACTCTGGCTGCGGCAGTCGTGGGGTCACGTGTCGATGTGAATCTGGACGGCAAAACCACACATTATGTGGTCAACTCTGACAGCCATCTGATAGAGCTTTCCGATGTGGCATATCGGTTATACATGATCGGAACTGGGGCGAACGCGCCTCTTGTTGGCGGACCAATCAATGCAACAATGGCCGATGTGGCACCCCTAGTGGCACACAACATCGGCACTGTGCCTTTAGAGTGGCCCACCACGGTGGACAATAGCAACCGCGAAAACGCGGTTCCATGCCTGCAGCGACCCATGACAGGGAACGCCAGGGTTTCGGTGCTGGGTACCGCCCAGGCGGACGACGCGACCGGCACCAGCGACGGGCATGCGAACATTCAGGGTGGCGCCGGTGCGTTGATACATGTACCGAATGGCACTCTGTTTGGATCGGTGCGCCTGATAGACGACAGCGGGTTCGCCTACGGCATTGGCGGCGACATAACCGACACCCTGGCACGGCTTGGCTATGCGCCAACAGATGTAACCACAGTCCCCAGCACCTGGGCAGCATTGATTCCACCGAAAAACAGCCGCGCGCCCGTGCTGTCGCCGGCTTCCGCCGGGGCGACATCGTGAAGACGCGCTCGGTCAGGGCTTTGACTGCTTGCCTTGCACTGTTCGGTGCGGCGGGTTTTTTGGGTAGTGTTCAACCCGCTGCTGCCGATGATCCGCCGACGCCTACACCTACATCGACGCCGACACCTGCACCCAACACCGGGGGCCCCTGCTCCCAGACCACTCCAAGCTATGTGCCAGATGCGCCTGCCATACTGACCTCACTAGATATGCAGACTGCGTGGTCCTTTTCAAAGGGCGCCCACGTCACTGTGGCCGTCGTTGACTCCGGCGTTGACCCGGGCAATGCACATCTTGGCGCAGCAGTGCTGCCAGGGCTAGATTTGACGGACAAAAAGTCCGACGGACGTACCGATATCGGTGGCTTAGGCACCGCAATAGCGGGTTTGGTCGCTGCCAGACCAGTCCATTCGTCTGGGCTAGTTGGACTCGCGCCAGATGCGGATATTCTTCCAGTGCGGGTTTACTCACAAACTGTGGCTAGAGGCCAAGACAGCACAGGCCTGCCGAACCCGTCGATCACTGCCAAAGGCGTCGTGTGGGCGGCCGACCACCACGCCCAGGTGATCCTGGTGCCGACGGCATTCACCGTCGAAGACGATACCCTTCACCAGGCTGTCGACTATGCCGCAGCCGCAGGTTCATTGGTGATCTCACCAACCGGCGATGCGGTGACCAACCAGAATGACATTGAAGATACCGCGCCGCGTTATCCAGCTGCATATACGGAAGCTGTCCTCGGGGTCACCGCTGTAGGTGGTGACGGCACGCCGAGCCGAAACGCTGTGCACAACAACACGGTCATGTTGGCGGCGCCCGGGGTGAATGTTGTGTCGTCCTACTACGCGTTGGGTGATTGCGTCTTCGTCGGCGACCAGGCGTCCTCCCAGTTCGCGGCAGGCTATGTCGGCGGTGTTGCCGCCTTGATTGCCGCTCGCTTTCCCAATGAGACGCCAGCAGAATGGGCCTACCGCATGGAGGTGACGGCGTCAAGGCCCCTGGCGGCGCAGCGCGATGACATGGTCGGGTGGGGTGTGCTAGACCCGACATCGGCATTGACATTCGTGAATGACGGCACAGCATTGGGCCCGACGGATCCTCTGGGCAACAGGTCATTCCCGTCCCCCCCGTCGAGCCCTCCGGCTCCAGCAGCCCCACCGCCTGGCCACGATCTGACAATCCGAGAGGTCATCGTGGTGGTTGCCTGTGCCGCGCTGGCAGTCATCATCTGGCTGGCAGCGCTGCTGTGGGGGCGTCCCCTGAGTGCAAGCTGGGCCGGCGGGAAAGGGCAAAAATGGAGGGTCTGGTTAACCTCGCTGACCCATCGATCTACCACACGCCCACCCCCCAAACGGGGTCTTTGAACGGGCAAGCACACTGGTGTGATCGCGAGGGGCAGATCCTGCGACTGCGCTGCACTTGCGCAGGATGACGAAACAGGAGGGCTCCGGGCAAAATGAAGGGAAAAGGGAAGGCGCGGAACGACCCAACCCGTCATGCTGCGCGGAACGACCCAACCCGTCATGCTGCGCGGAACGACCCAACCCGTCATGCTGCTCGCGGAACGATCCAACCCGTCATGCTGCGCGGAACGTAGTGGAGTCGCAGTATCTCACAGCAGTGGATTGATGATGATGTTTTGATCCCGGCCGGGGCCCACGCCTATTCCGCTGATGCGGGTGCCGATCAAAGCTTCCAGACGCTTGACGTACGCCTGGCATGTGGCGGGCAGGTCATCAAATGACCGCACCCCGCTGATGTCCTCTGTCCAGCCGGGCAGGCGCTCATAGACGGGCCGGGCCAATTCGACCTCGCGTTCCGTCATCGGCCAGATATCCGTCACCACCCCGTCCACCTCATAGCCGACGCACACGGGAATCTCCGGCCAACCGGTCAGCACATCCAGCTTCGTCAAGAAGACATCCGTAAACCCGTTGACCATGCCGGCCTGCGCCACGGGTAGGGCGTCGAACCAGCCGCAGCGGCGCGGACGCCCCGTCGTCGCGCCGAACTCGCCACCGTCCGCCCGCAACTTTTCGCCATCTGGGGACGGCGACACGCCGTCCGCATCGAGCAGTTCCGTCGGCAGCGGACCCTCGCCGACGCGCGTCGTGTAGGCCTTGACGATACCGACGACACGATCAATGTGCGTGGGGCCCACGCCGGTGCCCGTGCAGGCGCCGCCAGCCGTCGGGTTGGACGATGTGACATAGGGATAGGTGCCAAAATCGATGTCCAGATGATGCGCCTGAGCACCCTCGAATAGCACAACCTGGCCGTTCGCCAAGGCCTGGTTGAGCACCCGCGAGGTGTCGACGATGTACGGACGCAACTCATCGGCATGGGCCAGCAAGGCCTCAATCACGTCCTCGGCCCTGATTGCTGCCCTGTTGTACACCTTGACGAGCAACTGGTTCTTGCTTGCCAGCGACGCCTCAACCTTGGCCGCCAGGCCCTCCGGGTCAAGCAAATCTTGGGCCCTGATGCCGATGCGGTTGATCTTGTCGGAGTACGCCGGGCCGATTCCCCGTCCCGTGGTGCCAATCCGGCGATTCCCGGCGAAACGCTCCGTCACCTTGTCAAGCACCTGATGGTAAGACGTGATGATGTGGGCGTCAACGCTTATCAGCGGGTGCCGCACGTCAAGGCCGCGCTGCCGCAGGCCGTCCAACTCCTCGGCCAGCACATCAAGGTCGACGACGACACCATTCCCGATGACGCAAGTGCAGTTGGTGTTCAAAATGCCCGACGGCAGCAGATGCATTGTGAACTTCTGCCCCCCGACAACAACTGTATGGCCGGCATTGTTGCCGCCCGAATAGCGCACGCAGTAGTCGACGCGATCACCCAAAGCGTCCGTCGCCTTACCCTTGCCTTCGTCGCCCCACTGGGCACCGACGATCACGATTCCTGGCATGGTTTCCAGCTTATCGGACATCTAAGCCTAATGTGTGCCCTTCTCGACCTCGCTGGCACCATGGGCGAGTTTCAATGTGTGAGATGGTTCGTTGGTGCGGTTTCTGGGTGATAGCCTGATTGGGACACGTTACGTGCGCGGTTGCAAGAGTTGTTGGATGATCTACAGTGGCAAACCGACAAGGCATCCCAAATTCTTGAAGACGTAGTCAAAGCATTCGAGCATTACGACCGCGACGCGGCAGCAGACTTGACCAAGCTCATGAACGAGTTGAATCATGGCAGGGTCCGCGACTGGTCAGATCATGTTCACTCGGAAGGGGGTATCGGTGGTTACTAGACAGTTGACAAGAGCCGGGCTGGTCGGCGCAGTGTTGTGCTTGGCCATAGTTTTGGCTGGTTGCGCGCCAAGCGCACCACCAACACCGACACCTACTCCGGGCCTGACGCCGACTGCCAGTGGCGGCACAGGACCGTTTGGTGTGGTGCAGGTAAACCAGACATTCACCGGCCGGGCCGGAGTGACCATCACTATTCAAGAAGCAACCAAATGGTTGCCGCCAACACAGTACTGGTCGAAAAGCCATAGTTGGGCTCGCATCGCTGGTCTGCGGGTGATCGTTGATGATCGGCAAGCCAAAGCGGCTGGCACGAAACTCGACGATTGGCCGCC
>WQYR01000101.1 GCA_009781145.1 Propionibacteriaceae bacterium
ATTGTCGGCCTGGGCGTTTTCCTGGCCGCCATGACGACGATGCGCCTGCTGGGCACCCGCCTGATCGACCGCTGGGGACGGGTGTTGACCCTGCGGCTGTGCGCGGTGGCGGCAATCGTCGGCTTGCTGTGCTTCGGGTTCGGGCCGCAACTGTGGCTTGTCATGGTGGGCGCGGCCATCTGGGGTTTGGGCGCCGCGCTGGGCTTCCCGGTGGGCATCAGCGCCGCCAGCGACGACCCGCTGCGCGCCGCCCGGAGGACGGCCGTGGTCTCGACCATCGGTTACCTGGCATTCCTGGGCGGCCCACCGCTGTTGGGCCTGGTCGCAGGGCATATCGGGTTCCGCAATGCCTTGCTATTGATACTGATTCCAGCCGTCGCGGCGCTGCTGCTGGCAGGACGAACGGCGCCGCTAGATCCTGCGACTTCGCGCAGGATGACGAATGAGGATTGAGGGGCGGCTGGATATCGCGACTGTGCGCGGGAGGACAGTTGGGGTTGAGGGTAGCTGGATATCGCGATTGGGCGCGGGATGACGGTTGGGGTTGAAGGCGGCTGGATCCTGCGACGGAGTGCAGGATGACGAATGGGGAGTGAGGGGGACGGGCGCGGGAGAACGGACGGCTCCGCTAGCGGCGACCACCGAAGCCGAATGCTAGGGCGATGATGATAATGCCCACCCAGACGATCACCAGCCCGGTCAGGCCGAAGGCGCTAGACGCGATGGCGGTCAACGGAATTGCCATCGCCAAGCAGATCACCAGCGATGCGATGCGACCCCCCGAGTTTTTGCGGGCGACATCATTGGACTTCCGGGTCTCAACAGCCGCAGCGGCGTTTCGCCTAGCCATCTGCTGATCCATGCGGTTCAGGAACGACTCGACGACGGCGTCCTGGTACTCCGGCGGCAGGTCGTTGTAGGCGGCCAGCGTCGCGGCGGCGTCCATCTTCTCGTCCTCAGTGTGGACGCGGATCGGCGCATTTTGTCTGGACGCAAGGCCCGACCGCATTACGTCGATCAGTTGGCCGGCCAGATCAAGCCCAGGGCTCGGCTGGTTGTCCTGTTTGCTCACGCCTCAAGCCTAGTGCAACAATCCGACGAAGCTCGACGAAGCAGAAATTGCATGCAAAAACTGTCCTCACTGGACGCGAATTGCATGCAAAAACTGTCCAGCGGGACGTTAATTGCAAATCTTGGTGGATTTGCGGGTAATGTTGGGGGCCTTCAACAAGGAGCCGCAATGTATCGAGACGTCATTGATGCGCTGAAGACCTGGAAGGCCTCGCCGGGCAGAAAACCCCTGGTGCTGCGCGGTGCCCGTCAGGTCGGCAAGACCTGGGCGCTGAAAGAGTTCGGGCGCACCAGTTTCGACTCCACGGCGTACGTTGACTGTTACAACAACGAACAACTCGCAGCCCTTTTTGCGATGGACTTCGACGTACCGCGACTGATCCAGGGACTGGAGTTGGCGTCAGGGGAGAAGATCGACGCCGAGACCACCTTGATCGTCCTCGATGAGGTTCAAGAGGTGCCAAGGGCTCTGACATCACTGAAATACTTCTGCGAGCAGGCGCCGCAGTACCACATCGCCGTCGCTGGGTCGCTGTTGGGCGTCGCCCTGCACGAGGGTACATCCTTTCCGGTTGGCAAGGTGGATTTCCTTGACCTCGGGCCGATGTCATTCTCGGAGTTTCTGCGGGCCTCGGGCGACGAACGTTACGTCGATATGCTGGCGAACTCCGACCATGACTTGATCGGGGTGTTTCACCAGACCCTGTTGGATCGTCTTCGGAAGTACATGGTTGTGGGCGGAATGCCTGCAGTAGTCGACAAATTCGTGAGCGACCAATCCCTTTTAGGTATCCGCGACGTGCAGCAGTCGATTCTGGACGCGTACGACCAGGACTTCTCGAAGCACGCGCCCGCCGATTTGGTTCCTCGGTTGCGGGAAATCATGCGGTCAATCCCGGCGCAACTGGCGAAGGACAACAAGCGGTTCTTCTACAGCCAGATGGGCCCTGGCGCCAGGGCTAAAAGCCACGAACTGGCCATGCTCTGGCTGACCGACACGGGAATCGCTGCCAAAGCCACCCGCGTCAACAACCCGCGCCTGCCGTTACGGGCCTACGAGGATCAACGTCTGTTCAAGCTGTTTTGCCTTGATGTTGGGTTGCTCGGGGCGATGAGCAAACTTCCGGTGGAGACAGTGCTTGCACCTGATGACGTATTCAGAGAGTTCAAGGGTGCAATGGCTGAGCAGTTCGTGTTCGAAGAGATGGTTTCTCAACAGATTGAACCGCATTATTTCTCCAGGGACGACTCGCGAGGCGAGATCGACTTTCTGGTTCAGATCGGGAGGGACGTCGTGCCGATAGAGGTGAAAGCGGGTGGCAATGTGAGATCAAGTTCGTTGACGTCCTACGTGGCCACGCATAAACCGAACTTGGCTATCCGTCTTTCCACGCTGCCGTACAAACAGCAAGACGTCATAACCAACCTGCCGCTGTACCTGGCAGGGCAACTGTCCAGGTTTGCCGCGCTGATGCTCGCGTGACGCCCTTTCATCGGATCCTGCGACTTCGCTACGGAAGTTGGGGCTCGACGTACCCGCCTCGGGCCAAGCCGGCCCAGCGCTCTAGGTAGTTTCGGGCGGCTCGGTCGCCGGTGCGGCGCAGGCTCCACGCCGTCATCGCCAGGTAGACGGGAAGGAACGCCGGGCCCAGAATCGCCCATTGCGAGGCGTGTGCCGCCTCGTGCGCCAGCACGTCGGTTCCGTACAGGTCACGAAGCTTACGGCCGGTGATGATCACATTGCCGACGGTGAATGCGCCGGCGTCCGGCAGCATCAGCCGGCAGTTCTCGGCCAGGTACAGCCCGTCAGGTTTCCGAGTGACGACAGCCCGTCCAAGCCCGGCGATCAGCAAGCCCAACGGGGTTGACAACGTCACCCAATTGACCACCGCCCGGGCCCAGTATCGCGTCTTCATGGGATCCATTCTGCCAAGGTGTGGGATGGGACGTCGAGATTGGACTTCTCGTCCCCCAAATCGCCGAAATTTGCGCTCAGGTGGACGCGAACCCCAATCTCGTGGAGGCCGCGTCTGGCTGCTCCCGCGCTCGCCTTCGCAGGGCCTGGGACTGGATTGGTGTGCCCTGGCCTGGGCGGTCCCTGCGTTCGGTGTGAGTTGGCTGGGTCTCGTCCTGTCAGTTGGTGACTGGGACAGTTCCTTGGTTTCTGGTGGTCAAATCGACCGGTAACCCGAGTTGCCGCAGAAGGGGACGGTTGGCATCCAACAGGAGTGGCGACAAGGTGTGGAAGGGGCGTGGGACTGGATTGGTGTGGCCTGGCCACCGTTCACAGACCTCCGCCTCGGCACGCATTTTGGGGTGGGACGGAATCCAAGTGGTGATGTTTGGCGCGAAATGGGTCTCTTTGGTTCAAAGGCCTCCGCTTGGACGCTGGCACGCGTCCGAAAGGCCGTCGGTGCGGTGGTTTGTGAATGTGGGCAGCGGATTGGTCGGGACGATTAGGCTTAGTTTCATGCTTGGATACTTTGGCCCAGCCGGCACATTCACCCATCAGGCGATTCTCGCGCTTCGCGAAAGCCCGCATTGGGGCGCGTTCGTCGACGACGCCCAGCCCTACCCGTCGGTCGCGGCCGCGCTGGCGGCCGTCCGCGCGGGCGACGCCGAGGCCGTCATGGTGCCGATCGAGAACTCCGTCGAGGGCGGGGTGACGGCCACCCTGGACAACCTCGGCGACCCGGACGCCGCCCCGCTGCAAATAGTGGCAGAAACCATTGTCAAGGTGACATTCGACCTGGCCGCCCGGCCCGGCACCAGGCTAACCGACGTCAAGTCGGTCATCACGCACCCCCATGCCGCCGCCCAGACCCGCGCTTGGCTGGAGACCACCCTGCCCGGAGCCACCGTCACCGAACAGGGTTCGACAGCGGGGGCGGCCGAAGCGGTGGCCGACCCGTCGTCACCCTTCGACGCCGCGATCTGCGCCCCCGCTGCCACCAACCTTTACGGTCTGACGGCCGTCGCCCACGACATCGCCGACAACGATGACGCCGTCACCCGCTTCGTCCTGGTTGCCCGTCGCGGCCCCTGTCCCGCACCGACCGGCAGCGACAAGACCACCTTCGTCGCGTACATGCGGGCCAACCATTCGGGCGCCCTGCTGGAAATCCTTCAGCAACTGGCGGTTCGTGGCGTCAACCTGTGCCGCATCGAATCCCGTCCGACGAAGACCACCTTGGGGTCCTACTGTTTCAGCATCGACGCCGAAGGCCACATTGATGACGCCCGCATGAGCGAGGCGCTGATGGGGCTGAAACGCGTCTGCCAGGACGTCGTCTTCCTGGGCTCATATCCGCGTGCCGACGAGGTGACGCCCCACCTGCCGGTCGGGGCGGACGACGCCGCTTACGGGGCAGCCGCCGACTGGCTGAAAAGCTTGCGCAACTAGACTTTTCGGCATGACTGGAAAACTGATTTTGCTGCGTCACGGCGAATCCGAGTGGAACTCAATCAATCTGTTCTGCGGGTGGGTCGACGTCGATCTGAGCGCCAAAGGCGAGGCTGAGGCCGCGCACGCCGCTGAGCTGCTGAAGGCCGAAAACCTTCTGCCCGACAAGGTACACACCTCGGTGCTGCGCCGCGCGATCCACACGGCCTACATGGCCCTCGACGGCTGTGACCGTCACTGGATTCCCGTGCAGCGCAGTTGGCGTCTGAACGAGCGTCATTACGGCAAGCTTCAAGGCCTCAACAAGACGGAGATCCGCGACCAGTACGGCGAGGAGCAGTTCATGCTGTGGCGCCGCAGCTACGACGTGCCGCCGCCGCCGATGCCGCGCGATGGCGAGTACTCGCAGTTCAGTGACCCCAAGTATGCCGACATGCCGCCGGAGCTTCGTCCTGCGTGCGAATGCCTCAAGGACGTCGTTGCCCGCATGCTGCCCTATTGGTATGACGCCATCGTCCCCGACCTGCGGGCCGGCCTGACGGTGCTGGTGGCGGCGCACGGCAACTCGCTGCGCGCGCTGGTGAAACACCTGGATGATGTGCCCGACGATGTGATCCCCGAGCTCAATATCCCCACGGGTATTCCGTTGTTGTACGAGTTGGACGACGACATGGCGCCCGTGACCAAGGGCGGGCGATACCTCGATCCGGAGGCTGCCGAGGCTGGCATCAAGGCCGTCGCCAATCAGGGAAAGCACTAGTTAACCGAAGGTTGACCTCGGCCCGTCGTCTCAATTGCCTGATGACAAGCTAAGACGATGTGACTTTGTGGTTACTCCGTGGTAAGCTGGAACCTTACGAGAAAGGGGCTGGCGCAATGGGCTTCACCGTCGGCGAGACTGTCGTTTACCCTAATCATGGCGCCGCCGTCATAGAAAGTCTTGAAACTCGCGCCATAAAAGGCGTCGAGCAGCAGTACCTCGTACTTCGCATCTTGAGCCAGAATGACCTGGTCGTGCGAGTACCGGCTGCCAACCTTGAAATGGTCGGTGTGCGTGATGTCGTCGATTCGGATGGGCTGGAGCGCGTCTTCGGCGTCCTGAAAATGGAGGACGTCGACGAGCCGGCCAACTGGTCGCGCCGCTACAAGGCCAACCTGGAAAAGCTGCATTCGGGCAACGTCATGAAGGTGGCCGAGGTGGTTCGCGACCTGTGGCGCCGCGAGAAGACGAAAGGCCTGTCGGCTGGCGAAAAGCGCATGCTGGCGAAGGCCCGTCAGGTGCTCGTCAGCGAGCTTGCCCTGGCCGAAAAGATCGAGGAGCCGGAGGCGGAAGTCATGCTTGACGACGTCCTGGAGGCCTGGGAAGCCAAAGAGCCCATCACCATATGATCCAGCAATTCCGCACGGGTGTGGGTGTTGACGCCCATCGCCTTGGTGCGGGCATCCCCATGCATCTGGCGTGCTTGACTTGGCCAGACGAGCCGCAGGGGCTTGTCGGTCACAGCGACGGGGACGTGGTGGCCCACGCTCTTTGCGACGCGTTGCTGTCGACGGCCGGGTTGGGCGACGTTGGTGCGGTTTTTGGTGTCAATCAGCCCGAATGGGCTGACGCCAGCGGAGCATCGATGTTGGAGCATGTCGTCGAGTTGATTCAATCGGCCGGCTGGCAGGTGGGCAACGCGTCCGTCACCGTCATTGGAAACAGCCCCAAGTTGGCGCCCCGCCGCGATGAGGCGCAGCAGGCACTGTCCAAGGCAGTTGGGGCCCCGGTGTCAATCTCAGCCACAACGACGGACGGCTTGGGTTTCACCGGCCAAGGCGATGGCCTGGCCGCGATAGCAACAGTTCTGCTTCAGCGCTGAGCCTTGCCCAGCGCTTCCCACAGGCCGTTCAGGTAGGCGATGCCGAGCGCCCGGTCATACAGCCCATAGCCGGGACGCCCCCGCTCACCCCAAAC
>WQYR01000102.1 GCA_009781145.1 Propionibacteriaceae bacterium
GCAGCGGCCGGGTCGCCTGGGCATTTTCCGGTGACCGGCGTGCCTGGGGGCGTCATCGCTCCCCTGGATCGCGATTCCCGCGAGGCCTGCCTGGCGTTGCTGCCGGACGCCCTCGCGGCGGCCCGTCGCGTCGCCGAAAGCGCGCTGACCCGCCCGGCCCAACCGGACGACTTTCACGGCGCCGACGTTGCACTGACCGACAGCCTGGGCAACGTCGATCTGTTCGGCACAAAGTTGAGGGCAGTGATGTCCGAGGGCGGACTGGTCATAGATGGCGCCCCGGCCGGGCAGTATGACCAGTTGGTGGCCGAAGCCGACCCCGGCTCGTCCGCCCCGCGCCCCTACCTTGTGCCGCTGGGTGCCGGCAGCGCCTACCGCGTCGGGCCGGTTGCCCAGTTGCGTGCCGGGTCACTGACGACGCCTGTCGCGGACGATTTGAGCGGCACCTGGTTGATTGATGGCTTCCCGGGCGGGGCATCTGCGGCACGCGCCATCATTGTCGTCCATGCCGTCGAGGCGATCGGTGACCTGCTGGCCGATGATGCACTTCTGAACGGCCCCGTGGCGTTGCCCTGGCCCGAAACGCTGCCTGCGGGCGTAGGGGTTGGCTGGGTCGACGGCGCGCGAGGCCTGCTCGTCCACCGTTACAAGGTGGGGGACGACGGACGCATCGTGCGCGCCACAATCCTGACGCCGACGGCCCAAAATGAACCTTGGCTGGATGGGTTGTTGACGTCCGCGGTCGCTACCGGCAACAACCTGGTGGTCGAGGACGCGATCCGGGAGGCCGATCCATGCCTGCCCTGTTCGTCGGCCCCGGCAGGTACCATGGACCTAGTTATCGACGAAGTGAAAGGCTAACCGATGTGTACTGCTGTGCCCGTCAAAATCATTGACATCGGCGCCGGCGCGATGCCCATGGGTCATGTCGACCACGGTGGGCGCGTCGTCTCGTGCTGCTTCGCCTATGTGCCCGAGGCCCAGGTGGGCGACTACGTCGTCATCCAGAACGGCTTCGCGATCGACTTGCTGGACGAGGAATCGGCCACCGCCTCGCTTGCCGCCTTCGCGGAAGTGACTGCCGCAGAAACCGTCTCGTCCACCTGATCGGTCAACACGCTTACCTGGGCCGCAGTGTCCTTCTTTAGATCCGTCAACGACGCCCGCAGCGACTCCAGCTCGGCTCTCATCGAATCCAACTCCGACTGTGCGTCGTTGGGCAGAATCTTTGTGACGAGGTTGGCTGGCTTCAAGTCCTCAACTTTCAGATCGGCGAACTCCGGGCCCAACTCGGTCTTGATTTGGTCAGTGGCGGTATTGGCCACCTTGCGCAGATAGCCGATGACGCGACCGGCCTTCTTGGCCAGCTCAGGCAGTTTCTCGGGGCCGAGCAGCACGGCCGCCAGCACCAGCAGAGCGAGCAACTCGCCGGTGCCGATATCGAGGAACATGGGCGTCACATGTTCCAGTTTACTTGGGCAAACCACGGGTTGGACTACCCGTGGTAAAGTTGACCACTTGAAGGCATCTCACGGTGGCGCGAGAAAGGATCAACATGGGCGCAACTAACGGCGGGCTTATCGCAATGCTTGGGCTCCCTGGCGGCTGGGAATGGCTGATCATCTTGCTGATCATCGTTCTTCTGTTCGGCGGCGCGAAGATTGCCGGTGTCGGCAAGTCGACGGGCAAGGCAATCCGCGAGTTCAAAGAGGAGTTGAGCGGTCCTGACGGCGCCAAGCCTGCCCCGGCTCCTGATGCCGACGCCACCTCGGGGCAAAGCACCACCAACTAGACGGGGCCCGATACTGTGGCCCGGAAGTTCCATTGGCCGGACTGGCTGCGCGCCCCCAAGGTGCCGCCAGGTGGCCGCGTGGCGCTGGCTGACCATCTGCGCGAGATCAGATACCGGTTCTTGGTATCGATGGCCGCCATCATATTGATGACGATTCTCGCCACCATCTTCGAGCGCCAGTTGCTGCAGGTCGTTCTGTGGCCCATCCAGCGGGCAGTCACGATCTACCAGACGAACCGCCCCGGCGGGCAGGTCCAGATGGTGACGCAGGGCGTCTCGGCCGGCTTCTCGCTGTACTTCAAGGTGTGTTTCATGGCAGGGTTTATCGCCACCTGTCCGGTCTGGTTGTTCCAGCTTTGGCGGTTCATTGTCCCGGCGCTCAAGCAGGGCGAGCGCCGCGTCGCACTGCAGTTCATCGGCGCGTCGGTCCCGCTGTTCCTGGCGGGCGTGGCATTGGGGTACAGCCTGTGCCCGAACGGCTTCGCCGTTCTGATGAACTTCAACCCGCCGTCGGTGACGAACCTGAACGATGTGGGCACGTTCTTGTCTTTCGAGTTGCGCCTCCTGCTGGTGTTCGGCCTGGCGTTCCTGCTGCCCGTCCTGCTCGTCAGCCTGAACCGCCTGGGCATCGTGACGGGCGTCATGCTGGGCAAAGCCCGCAACGTGGCCATCGTGCTGTGCGCCGTCTTCGCAGCCGTCGCCACCCCCACCACCGACCCCCTGACGATGCTAGCCATGATGGTGCCGATGGTAGCCATGTACATAGTGGCCGAGATCATCTGCCGCCGCAACGACCGCCGCAAGCTGGGGAAGAGCACATCAACCGCGGTGCTTGCGGGATAGGCTCCTTCTATTTGGCCGTTGCGACACAAAGGGACGATGATGATTGATGGCATCTCCGATACCAGCGGAGTTCGTCAAAGCTGTGCGTGGGATCGGTATTCCGTAGTCGTAGCAGCGGCCGTCACCATCGTGTGCGTCGGCTCTGCTGTCAGCCCAATCGCTTACGGATGGCGAGCCTTGTTCTCCGCGGGCCCATTCACGGCCGGCGGGCCCTTGGTCCCACCCACAATCGGGCTGATCGTTTGGGTTCCCCTCGCTTTCGCTTACTGGCGCATCAGCAGGTCATGCCTGGGCTTCACACCGTCGGGCATCGTCGGGTTGTCAAGCAAGCGAGAGATACCTTACGGCGAGATTGATCGCTGGGCGATTCAGAATCGGACGCTCTACTTGTGGCCGGCGGCACAGGCACGCACCGCGGCCGAACCCACGGGTGACCAACGGTCGTTCTTCTCGGGATTGGTCGCTGGGGCCCTTCGTCTTCACCCAGGCGCGCCGCGGGATGCGAACTGGGCGGCGATCAATCCGTCTCAGGTCGGCGCCATTTCCGAATTGCTGACGACGCGCGTCGGAACAATGGCAACGATGCCAACTAAAGCGACTTGGTGGCAGGTCTGGGTGATCAATCCCAAGCCCTGGCGAACTGAGTAGCGGCCCTGGTCGCTAGTGGGCCTGATTGGTGTTGGCGGTCGCCAAGCCCGGTCAGGCACCTAGCAACGCCAGCGGCACCACCGCGACGCCGTCTGGGCGACGGAAGGCCCTGTCGGACGTGTTGACGATCAGCTTGTCCACCACTTTGCCCGGGATCTGAGCGTCTAACCAGTTGAGTGTTGCAACGTCACGAGGACGCACCTGGCCAGCCAGCTTTACCTCGATCGCGAGCACCCGCGAGTCTGGGCGCTGCACGATAATGTCGATTTCGCGATTGTCGCGATCCCGGAAATGAGAGACGCGGCAGCCCGCCAGTCCTGCCAGCACCCGGACCGTCTGCACCACCAGCGACTCGAACAGTGCCCCGAGGAAGGTGCCGTCCCGGGGGAAGTCCGGATCAGAACCCTTGATAAGAGAATCAGCGGACGCGCCAACCAACCGAGCGGCCAAACCCGGGTCAACCAAGTGGTGTTTGGGACCTTGGGAAAGTCGACGCAGATGCGCGAACGTCGGCTGCCAAGCAGGCAGCGGCTCAAGCACCCAGATACGGGTGAGCGCCTCCCGGTACCCGGTGACGGTGGCTCGGCTGGGCTTGACGGATTCGCCAGCGGTCGCCGCGTCCAGCACAGTCGTGTAGGACGAAACAGTGGCCGTCGCGGCCGCATAGGCCGTCAGCCAAGCGTGCAAGGCTTCAGGTTGACGAACGTTATGGCCAGCCTCGATGATGTCACGGTCCACAATTCGGTCAATGTAACTGTCCAGCAGATAGCCGCGCGCGGCAGGCTTGGCGTTGCGAATGCCGGGCAGTCCAGACGCGATGATCTCGTCCACATACTCCGCTGTTGTCACGGTCGTCTTGCCGCCGATTTCGGCACGATCGCCTCCCAAAAGCCCTGCCAATGACACTGATGGCGTCTCCAGTTCACGCTCCGGAAATGACAGGGGGTGCATGAGAAGCCTGACGATTCGGCCCGCTCCAGAATGCACACGGGCGTCAGCTCGTAGAGCTGCAGAACCAGTCAGCAGGAATCTGCCTGGTTCCGCCCCAGCGTCCACGGCACGACGCACCACATCCCAAACCGGGGGGACGATCTGCCACTCGTCGATGAGCGTCGGGGGCTTGCCGCCAAGGATGAGCGCCGGATCGGCAGCCAGATTTTCCTTGGTGGAGACGGTGTCCAGGCTGAAAACATCCGCCGCCTGACGCGTCGCGGTTTCGGTCTTGCCGACACCCTTTGCCCCTTCAAGCGATACCGCGGGCAATATGCCCAGCATTTCAGAGAGCTTGTCATCGAGAAGCCGAGGCCTGTAATCCATACACCAACTGTACCATTCGCGAGGGTTCTACTGTACAGATTGCGGATATTTTGTTATACAAAACGCGGACTTTTGTGGCCCTCATGCAAAGACAAAGAAAGGGCAACCCCGCCTGGGCCAGATCCTGCGACTGCACACAGGATGACGGATGACGACAATCAAACGACAGCCGCGGCTGCTTCTTTCGATAGGCGACCGAAGGTGTAGTAGGCGGCGCAGGCGCCCTCCGGCGACACCATGCATGTGCCGATTGGGTGCTCCGGCGTGCAGCCCGTGCCGAACACTTTGCACTCCCAGGGCTTGATCTGGCCCGTTAAAACGGAACCGCACTGGCAGGCCGGGTTGTCGGCCACGGTTTGCGCCGGCAGGTCGAAGTGAAGCTCGGCGTCGAAACGCTGGTAGGCGTCAGACAGCCGATAGCCAGACCCCGGGATCTCGCCCAGGCCGCGCCACTCGAACGTCTCGCGAGGGGTGAACACCTCGCCCATCAGGCGCAACGCCTCGGGGTTGCCACCCGGACGGACGACCCGCGAATACTGGTTCTCGACCTCGCACCGTCCCTCCGCGTACTGGGTCAGCAACATATCGACGCTTTGAAGGACGTCCAACGGCTCGAAACCCGTCACGACGATCGGCAGGTGGTACTCGGCTGGTATGAACTGGAAATGGTCCGAACCCACGACCGTCGAAACGTGACCTGGGCCGATGAACCCGTCCAGTTGCAGCCCCTGCGTATCAAGGATGTGCCGCAGCGGCGGGTTGATCAGCACGTGGTTGCAGAAAATGTAGAAGTTCTTGACGTCCCAGGCAGCCGCCTGCGCCAGCGTCAAAGCGGTCGACGGGGCCGTTGTCTCAAACCCCACAGCAAAGAACACCACCTCGCGGTCGGGGTTGTCGCGAGCGATCTTCAACGCGTCCAGCGGTGAATAGACGAAACGGACGTCGGCCCCCCGCGCCTGCACCTGCAACAGCGAGCCCTCCGTGCCGGGCACGCGCATCATGTCGCCAAACGTGGTGAAAATGACGCCCGGCCGCTGCGCCAGCCACACCGCGTCGTTGACCCGTCCCATCGGAATGACGCACACCGGGCAGCCCGGTCCGTGGACGAACTCGACCGACTCGGGCAGCAGATACTCCAGTCCGTGACGGTAAATGGTGTGGGTGTGCCCGCCGCACACCTCCATGAAACGGACGGTGCGCCCGAGCTTGTCGGCAGTGCGCTCAATGGCGCCGATCAGCTCCTTCGCGGCCGCGGGGTCGCGGAATTCGTCGACATACTTCATATTATTGACGTCTCCTTGAACGCGGCGATCTCGTCGGTGTAGGCCTGACCGAGTTTCTTGATTTGGTCAAGCGTCAGTTCGGCCTCCCGGGGGTCGATCTTCGACAGTGCAAAGCCGACATGCACCAGCACCCAATCGCCTACCGCCAGCCCCTCGCCGGCCAGCAGACTGACCGAAATCTCACGCTCGACGCCACTGACCGACACTGTCGCCACATCGTCGTCCAGCAGGGCAACGACCTCACCAGGTATTCCTAAACACATACTTTCTTCTCCGTTTCAGCAGATTCTCGGCAGCGGATCGCCGACCAACATATCAACCAACCGGGTGCCGCCGAACCCGTTGCGGATGGCCACCACACCGGGTAGGTCAGCCGTGATCGCACCA
>WQYR01000103.1 GCA_009781145.1 Propionibacteriaceae bacterium
ATCACGGCGACCAACACCGGATCAGCAACGTTGAACGACGTCAAGATCGCCGACCCCGCCATGTCGAACGGCGGCGCCGTGCTGATCGACAACTGCACTGTTGACGGCGCAAGCGTCGACAACACCGTCGGTTTCGATTTGGCGCCAACCAAGTCCGCCCAATGCACCGCGACCTACACGGTGACAAACGCCGACATAGCAGCCAGTCAGCAGCTTTCGAACACCGCCGCTGCGTCCGGCACTGCCGTTGACGGCACCATCCCGGTGACGTCCAACGACGCCACTGCGACGGTCGATATCGCGGCGCTGACAATCGTCAAGAACGCCGACACAGCGCACGTGACCGCAGCTGACCAAGTGATCAGCTTCACGATCACCGCCACCAATACCGGCACCGTGGCCCTGACGGGGGTCACAGTGACCGACGCCGGCGTCACCAACCTCGCAACCACGAATGTCTCCGGGCCACTCAGCGTGTCCTGCCCGGCCGCCGCTGGTTGGCCGTCAGGTGTGATCGGCACACTGGCGCCAGGCGACTCGGTTGATTGCACAGCGTCCTACAAGGCCACTCAGGCCGACGTCGACACCGGCGGCACTTTGACGAATCACGCGACAGCATCCGGCCACACCCCAGATGGCACCACCGTCGACTCCGGCCAAGCAGTAGCGACGGTGCCAGTGCAGCCGGCCCCCGGCAAACTGACGCTGACGAAGAAGGCCGACCAATCGAACCATCTAACGGTCGGTGCGACGGTCAACTATTCGTTCATCGTGACGAACTCCGGCGGCCTCACCATTGACAACATCGCAATTGATGATTCGACGTTCAGTGGCTCAGGCGGTGCACTGGCAATCAGTTGCCCAGTCACCACGTTGGCTCCAGGTGCGTCGACTACCTGCACTGCGGCTGCCTACACAATCACACAGGACGACGTCAACTCGGGCGCCCTTGATAACACGGCCACGGCGATGGGCATAGACTCGCACCACGACCCCGTGACGTCGAATGATTCGTCCTGGAGTATCCCGCAGTCGGCAGACAACAAACTGGTGGTCACCAAGGACGCCAGCCGCACGTCGGTTGACGCCGCCAACGACCAGGTGAACTACACAATCACAGCAATCAACCAAGGCAACGTGACCTTGACTGGAGTGATTGTGACTGACGCGGGCGTGACCAACGGTGCCGGCACCACCACACCTATCACGGTGACTGGTTGCTATCTCAACGGCAACAGCACCGCGACGCTTGACAACAGCACCGGGTTCACACTGAACCCGGGCGATGTGGCAACCTGCAGGGCGTCCTACACGGCGACCCAGGCAGATATTGACGCTGGCAAGACGCTAGCCAACGAGGCGTCGGCGTCTGGTAAGGATCCGATGAACACGACCGTCGATTCCAACCAGGCGCCGGCCAGCGTCGATGTGACACCGAGCAGCCACCTGACACTCGCCAAGACCCCGGCGTCCCAGACCGTCACAGCGGCGGGCGACGTCACCTGGACGATCACCGCCACAAACCGCGGTTCGGCAGCGTTGACTGATGTCAAGATCGTCGACCCGACGATGTCAAACGGCTCGGCGGTGACGCTCAGCGGTTGCGCGATCGGCGCTACTCCGGTGGATAACGACAATGGGTTCACGCTACCGGCGGGCGCGGCGGTCACATGCACCGCCACATACACCGTCACATCAGCTGATATGGCTGCGGCCACGCAGTTGGCCAATACGGCCAACGCGTCAGGCACCGACCCGAACGGAGTGACGGTCAACGCCAACCCGTCCACCGCCAAGGTTGACGTGGCTGGCCTGCACGCCACCAAGACGCCGGCCACCACCACGGTGACGGCCACCGGTGACGTCACTTGGACCGTCACAGCCACCAACACGGGCTCTGTGACATTGAACGGTGTGAAGGTCGTCGACCCGCAAATGTCCAACGGCGGCGCAGTGGCAATCAGCGGTTGCCAAATCGGCGCCACGTCGGTAAACAACACCGCCGGCTTCGCGCTCGCACCACAAGCCACCGTCACATGCCAGGCCACCTACAAAGTCACGCAGGCCGACCTAAATGCCGGCGGCACGCTGACGAACACAGCCAATGCCACAGGCACCGGCACGAATGGCGCGGCGGTCCGGTCGAATGACGCCACCGCCACCGTCACCATCACACAGAACCCGCAACTGACCTTGCTGAAGACGGCGGACGACACCAACACCCTCGTCGCTGGCGGAAAGGTGAACTACTCGTTCCTGGTGACCAACACAGGCAATGTGACGGTGAGCAACATCACAATCGACGACTCGGTGTTCAGTGGCTCGCCGGCGGTTGGCACCATCACCTGCCCGGTCACCACACTGGCACCGAGCGCGTCCACAACCTGCAAGGCCGACACCGCATACACGGTGCGGCAGGCGGACGTGAACGCCGGCGCCCTGTCGAATACGGCCACAGCCAATGGCACGAGCGGCACCACGCCGGTGGCGTCCAACCCGTCGAGCTGGAACATCCCGCAGACGCCGAACCCAGAAATCAGCATCGTCGAAACACCCAGCAAGGCCAGCGGCCTGATGGTCGGCGACAAACTGACGTTCAATGTGACAGCCACCAACACCGGCAATGTCACGCTGACCAATGTGACGGTGTCAGATCTGGCCTCCGGCTGGACGGGTTCCGGCCCGATGCCGGATATTGATCTGACCACTCTTAAGGTCAATGGGGTGCCCGTCACCAACGGCACGTTCACATTGAACCCAGGCGACCAGGTCACCTACTCCACACTGCCGTACACGGTGCTGCAGGCCGATATCGACAACAACACGCCGATCGCCAATCAGGCGTCGGTCGTGGGCACGCCGCCAACAGCGACTGGTGTGGTGCAGGTTTCCGCCAACATATCCGTGCCGGTTACGACGGTGGCGGCCAGCGCACACATCGGTATCGTCGAGACACCAAGCCAGCCCAGCGGATTGAAGGCCGGCGACAAGCTGACGTTCAACATCGTCGCTACCAACAACGGCAATGTGACATTGCACGACGTTTACATCGACAATGACCCGTCCGGCTGGACGGGCAGTGGCCCGATGCCCGGTTTGACGACATTCCTGGTTGATGGCGTTCCGGTCGTCAACGGTCACTTCTCGCTGGCGCCAGGGCAGAGCGTCACCTGCGTCACCACTCCATACACGGTGACGGCGGCGGACGTCGGCTCGGCCAAGGCGATTGCCAACAAGGTGGTCGTCACGGGAACCCCGCCAAACGGTCTCAACCTGGTGGCTGTTTCAGCCAGCACGGTTGTGCCGGCAACCACGGTGGCACCGGCGTCCGCGCCGACAGGCCCCGCAGTGCAGACGGGCGGCACAATGGCCCAAAGCAACCCGGCGTGGGCACTGCTGATTCTGCTAGCCGCCATCGGCACCCTGATGGGTGCCGCCGAGCTACGTAGGCGGTCAGCATAAGGAGGGCGCGCCTCACCCTCACGAAAACTGTCGGTGGGGCGTGCCAAACTTAAATGCATGAGCGTTTGGGTATTTGTAGCACTGATCGTTGGCCTTGCCGCGGGCGTCGTCGCCGGGCTGGTGATCGGACGGTCCGGCGCATCTGCGGCGGTCGCACAGCAGGCGGCTGACGTCGAGCGCATGCGGGCCGACATGGCACTGTCAAGGGGTGACGCCTCGCAAGCCCGTGCCGAGTTGGCCACCCAGCAGGCCAGCGCCGCCGAGGCTCGTCAGGCGGCCGCCGAAGCACGCACCGAGGCCGAAGCCGCCAAGGGCCGCCTGGCAGAGGCGCAGGCTGCCACAGCGGCTGCCGCCGCGCAGCGTGACGCCGCCCAGGCCCGCGTCGATGACGGGGCCAAGGATCGCGAGGCGCTCGTGGCCCAATTCAAGGCGTTGTCTGCGGAGACGCTTGCCGAGCAGGGCAAACGGGCCGAAGCAACAGCGCAAGAGCGCCTGCAGCGCACCGAGGCTCTGATGACGCCCGTCACCCAGAACTTGACGGCCCTGCAAGAGCGCCTGACGCAGGTCGAGAAGGAACGCGCCGCCATCGCCGCCGAAATGCGCCAACAGGTGAACACCGTCGTTAGCACATCGGAAAACCTGCGCCGCGAGACGTCAGGCCTGGCGACGGCCCTGCGCAAGCCTCAGGTACGCGGCGCTTGGGGCGAAACCCAACTGCGGCGGGTCGTCGAGATCGCCGGCATGGTCGATCACGTCGATTTTGCCGAGCAGCAGACCACCTTGACCAGCGCCGACTCCGTCGCCCGCCCGGACATGAAAGTTATGCTTGGCGACGGCAAGTTCTGCTACGTCGACTCCAAAGTTCCGCTGTCCGCCTTCCTTGACGCCCAAGACTCCGAGGACGAGACCGAGCGCACCGCCAATATGGAAAAGTTTGCCGCCAACGTTCGCACGCACATTAACCAACTTTCTGACAAGACCTACTGGAAGGCCAACCTCGGAACCCCCGAATTCGTCGCCCTGTTCATACCGTCAGAATCCCTCTATGCGGCGGCGATGGCTCAGCAGCCCGACCTGATGGAGTATGCGGGCGCCCGCAACATCGTCCTGACCAGCCCGACCAGCCTCATCGGCCTGCTGCGCGCGGTGGCCTACGGGTGGAAGCAGTCGCAACTGGCCGATGCGGCCGCCGATATCGCATCGCTCGGCCGCGAACTCTACGACCGGTTGTCGACTCTGGGCGCTCGGGTCGATGACTTGGGCAAGTCCATCACCAGGGCCGTCAGCAACTACAACGAGATGGTCGGCTCGCTTGAGGGACGCGTCCTGGTGACCGCCCGCCGCATGGGCGAACTGCAGGGTTCCCCCAAAGCCCTAGCCGCCCCGCGTCAGGTAGACAAAGCACTTCGCACCATCAGCGCCCCAGAACTGGTAGAGGGCCCACCCGCCCTGGAAATGCTGCCAGGGGCCGCCTGACATTGCGACTCCGCTTCGCTACCCGCCCTCCAAACCGTCATCCTGCGCGAAGTCGCAGGATCTCACCAGATTTTGACCCGCTGATCGGGCGGAAGCCACATGCCGTCGCCCTCTTGCACACCGAAGGCCTCGACGAATTGTGGCAGGTTCTTGGCCACCTGGTTGCAGCGATGCTCGTCGGCGGAGTGGGGGTCGACAGCGGCCAACTGGCGGGCAAACTCTGGCCTCTGCTTGCTTTGCCACACTGTCGCCCAGTTCAGGAACAACCGCTGGGCCGGCGTACACCCGTCGATCGGGGTGTCGTCCCCCGCCGAACCGGCCGCCTCGCGGGCGATCGTCCACGCCAGATATGCGATAGACAACCCGCCCAGGTCGCCGATGTTCTCGCCCAACGTCAGCTTGCCGTTCAGGTGGACATCCGGCGCTGCCGACGGGCTCAAGGCGTCATACTGGGCGACGAGTTGAGCCGTGCGAGCCTCGAACGCGGTGCGATCGTCGGCCGTCCACCAGTCGCGCAGCGTTCCCGTTGCGTCGGTCGTCGAGCCCTGATCGTCGAACCCGTGCCCGATCTCGTGTCCGATGACGCCGCCTATGCCACCATAGTTGACGGCATCATCGGCGTCCGGGTTGAAGAACGGCGGCTGCAGAATCGCCGCCGGGAAGACGATCTCGTTGCGCAGGGGGTGGTAGTAGGCGTTGACGGTCTGCGGGTACATTTCCCATTCGTCACGGTCGACGGGACCCATCGCCTGGCTGGTGCGGTAGTCGAACTCGAAGCAGTTGGCCGCCATGACGTTGGCAACCAGATCGTCCGTCACCTGCAGTGCCGAATAGTCGCGCCAGCGGTCGGGGTAGCCGATTTTGGCGCGGAACCCCTGCAGTTTCTTCAGCGCCTCGGCCTTGGTGGCCTCGCCCATCCAGTCGAGGTCCAAGATCGAACGCCGGTAGGCCTCCAGCAAGTTGGCCACCAGCTTGTCGGCGGCTGCCTTGGCTGCCGGTGGAAAATGACTCTGCACATAGATACGGCCGATTGCCTCACCCATCACGCCTTCAGCGAAGCTGACGCCGCGCTTCCAGCGCTCCCGGTTGACGGGCGTCCCCTGAAGCGTGCGCCC
>WQYR01000104.1 GCA_009781145.1 Propionibacteriaceae bacterium
GGGCCAGGGTTGTCTTGCCGGCGCCCGAGCGTCCGTCGATCAAGACGACCAAACGCCGCCCCAGGCTTGTTTCCATTGCCAGATCAACGAGTTCATCGACGCTGCATGGTCTCATGATGGGACTCCTGTCCACACCAGCCAGAATGTACCCGCCCAAATGGCTGACATCACGCTGGCCGCCACTACAATCGAGGTGATGACAAGGCCAAATGCGTCAGCGGGACCCAGCTTGGAGGGACGCGCCCAGGTACGTCGAGCGGCATTGGCGGTGTTGAAACCGCGCACCTCCATGGCGGTGGCCAGGTCTGTTCCCCGGCGGATGGCGATGACCAGCAGGGCAAACGCCATGGAGGCGACGCGTCGCAGCCAGCCGTGATCGCCGAGGCCGCGGGCACGCCGCGCCAACCCCAAGGCTCGCCAGTCGGCTCCGATCAGTGCGGTGGTCCGCACACCGGCCAGTGTGCCGAGGACGAACCGGGCCGGCAGGTGGGCGATTTGGGCCAGGGCGTCCGCCATCAGCGTGGGGTCCACCCGTCCGATCAACACCATTGCCGCCAGCGCCAGCGACAGGATGCGCAGGAAAACGGCCAGCGCCAGCAACAGCGACCGCTGGCTGACATCTATGAGCCACCAATGCAGATATGTGGCCCCGCCGGGACGTCCATAAAGCGCCATGCTGACGGCCGCGATCAGCCCGATGACGGCAACAGGCCACAGAGAAAGCAGCATCCGTGCCAGGCCGGCGCCGGCCCCAGTGAAGACGAGCAACTCCAGCGAAAGCATGACGGCCGCGCTCACCCAGTCGAGCGTGATCAACACTGGCACCGCCAACAGTACCGCGAACACCAACCGGGCGATGGGGTTGAGCCTGTCCAGTGCGCAGCGCTGTGGAGTGTAGACATTTGGCGGATCCTGCGACGGAACTTGCCCTGCGCGAAGTCGCATGGCTTCGCTAAGCACAGCATGACATTGGTTTGGGGTCTGCGAGTCGCCTTGGGGTACGGCGTCCTGTGTGGGGGCGGCGTGGGCTGTCGTGTCATCCTGCGCGTCGGCTATTCCGTCGTTCGGCGTTACTGTTGCGTCATCCTGCGCGCAGTCGCAGGATCTGGTTCCCGCGCCGTCATCATGCTGCGTGCGCACTGTTGCCTCCTCCTGCGCAAGCGCAGCGCTGTCGCAGGATCTGGCTCTCATAATTCCACCCCCAGGTCGATACGGTTTTCGCCCAGGACGTCCACCAAGGCCTGGTCGTGGGTGACACTGACGACGGTGCATCCTTGGTCCAGCAGGGTGCCGATGAGTTGCACCAGGTCGCACCACGTGGCCCGGTCTTGGCCGAAGGTTGGTTCGTCAAGGATGATGACCTGCGGGCCGGCGGCCAGCACCGTCCCGACGGATAGTCGCCGCTTTTCCCCACCTGACAAGGTGAAAGGGTTGGCACTAGCGAGACTGTCTAGGTGCAGCAGGCCGAGTAGTTCGTCCACCCGGGCCGTCACCGCCGTCGCCGGCCAGCCCAGCGCCCGCAAGCCGACGGCCAGTTCGGCGTGCACACTGGCCGTCACAAACTGGTGTTCCGGCTGCTGGAAGACGGTGCCCAAACGCGTCAACAACTGGCGGGACGTCCAGGTGTGCGGGTCGGCCAAAGCATCGGGGTTGCGACGTACAAGCCCGCGTTGGTGGCGCGATTCGGCGGGTGGGCGCAGCCCGTCCGCCGCCTCTATGCGTCCCCCAAGTTGTGGCAGCAGTCCTGCCAACGTCAACGCCAGGGTCGATTTCCCGGCGCCATTCGGCCCGGTGATGACGGTGCTGACGCCGGCCGGGATTTCGATGTTTATGTGCTCGCGCACCGGCCGTCCGGCCCGGTAACCGATGGCCAAATCGACGCCGCGCAGTATTGGTGACGGGAGATCCTGTGCCCTAACCTCATCCTCTTGTGAAACTCCAACTTCGTCATTTTGTGCAACTCTGACCTCGTCATCCTGCGCGTTAGTCGCAGGATCTGCGGAACTTGGCCAGATCCTGCGACAGCGCTGCGCTTGCGCAGGATGACGGGTTAAGGGCTGGTCTTGCGCAGGATGATGGGTGAGGGGTTGCGGTTGGGCAGGGGGGCGAACGGGATGCTGGTTGAGTGGAAGGTTTTCCACGAGTCGGGGGCTCGGGGGTGTAACCGCTGCGGTCCGTAAGGAGCGCCGGTTTAGGGGGCCCCCCGGAGAGAAGGGAGGCGGTAGGATGCCGCAGGCATCGCCTCCCGAAACGCCCCCCGCGACGGAAACACCTTCCACCAGACCGGCTGGAACCTGACGCTCCACCGGCAACGGGATGCCTGGCACCCAGACGCCTTCACGGGCCAACTCGGCGCCTTGGGTGGCGAACACCTCGTCCGGGCGCCCGTCCGCGCTCAAGCCGCCGTCTGGGCCCAACACCATGACGCGATCGATAAGCGGCAGCCACACGTCAACCCGATGCTCGACGACGATCAGGGTCGTCTCCCGCTCTGCTACGACCCGCCCAACCGCCTGGCGGACGGCATCGACACCAGGAGGGTCGAGGTTGGCCGTCGGCTCGTCCAGAAGCAGCAATGGGGGCGCTTGGTCGTCCTCACTATCGTGCATCGCCAATGCCCCGGCCAGCACCAGGCGCTGCTGCTGCCCGCCGGAGAGTTCCCCTGACGGCTGGTCGAGGGTGACGTCCAACCCGACGGCGTCGAGGGCTCGACGGACGCGTGGCCAAATCTGGGCGGGCGGAACCGCCAGGTTTTCGCAGCCGAAGGCCACGTCATCGCCGACGCGCGCCAACACCACTTGCGAGGCGGGGTCTTGGCGCACTAGTCCGATCTGCCCAACTAGACGAGAGGGGTGAACCCCGTCCACCAAGAGACGCCCTGCTTCCGTGCCCTCGTCCGCCCCGCCCAGCACTCCGGCGAGTGCCAGCAGCAGCGTCGACTTGCCAGAACCACTGGGGCCCAACAGCAGCACGCGCTCACCCGGCTCGATGGTGAAGCTGACGTCCCGGAGCGCCCACGATGTGCGCCCGGCATGACGCCATCCCCAGCCATCAGCGGTTATCAGCGGCATTTCAGCCGGCTTCCCGTCCGGCGGCGAACCGGTTGAGGACGCCCGTCTTGGCCAGGGCCTTCATCGCCAGCCAGGCGACGACACCGGCCAGAATGGCGCCGGAGATCATGTTGCACCCCAGGTAGATGACGTTGTACATCATGCCCTTGGCGGCGTTGCCGGCGATCAGAAGCTCGCAGGCCCACTCGCCGGCACCGGCCAGGATGCCCGAAACAACCGCCATCGGCAGGCTGAACCGGCGATAGGCGAAGATGAGGAAGGCAACCTCCGCGCCCAGGCCTTCAGCGATGCCGTACCAAAGCGTCGAGACTCCCCAGGCGCTGCCCAACAGCGCCGACACAATCGCGGCTACCAGTTCGACGAAGACCGCCGCGCCCGGCTTGCGGATGATCAAACCACCTAGTGGACCCCCGATCAGCCAGAGCCCTTGGGCCAAGCCGCCGAGCCCCGGGGTGACTGCGTCCATCGCGCCGTACCAAGCGAAGCCGGGGCCATTCCAGGCCCACAGCACAAGGCCCGCAGCGACGCCCAACACGGCCGCCACGACAATGTCGACTACCCGCCAGCCATGGCCAACTGGTGCGGGGGTTGTCAGATCAATGTTCATCGCAGAAAAGCCTCCCTATCGCTGGCATTACCCAGATCAGGTTTAGGGAAGCGCTGCTTCCCAAACGGTCGAAGGCTTTTTGCCTTCCTCTCAGCTCAGATGAGCTCCCGTGTGCGCTCCATTGTACTGCTGTGATACTTCGCAGGCCCACTCGCTGACACCTGCCGGATGCCTGACGATTCAACCTGACGAGGCAACGGGCGGGCGACTATGCGACTGGCGTCATCGCATCGATGCCCATGTGGGGGCGCAGCACCTCGAGACGGTGACCGAAAGCTGTCAGTGGCGACTGTCAGACTGGTTTCACAACCGATGAAGGGGGGACCATGGCTGACAACAAACAGCTTCGTATCAGGAACTCGACTACTGAGTTCCTCATTTTCACTGCCGAGGCAGGTGATCAGTCAATTGAAGCGCGTTATGAGGACGACACGATTTGGCTGACACAGCGCCTTATGAGCGAGTTGTTCCAGGTGAACGTGCGAACCATTTCTGAGCATCTACAAAATGTCTTTGCGACCGGTGAACTGGAGGAGGATTCAGTTATCCGGAAATTCCGGATAACTGCCTCAGATGGCAAGTCCTACCTGACGCAGCACTACAACCTGGATGCGATCATCTCGGTGGGCTATCGAGTGAACTCGCGGCGGGCGACGCAGTTCCGTCAGTGGGCAACCCAGGTTCTGCGGGATTACGCCATCAAGGGTTGGGTAATAGACAGAGAGCGCATGGAGAACGGCGTTTTCTTGTCGGTCGACTATTTCGAGCGCTTGCTAGAGGAGATCCGCGAGATCCGGATGTCCGAGCGCCGCTTCTATCAGAAGGTGACCGACATCTATGCAACGGCGGTTGATTACAATGCGGAAGCTCCGACGACCCGCACCTTCTTTGCCTCTATCCAGAACAAGCTTCACTTCGCCGTTCATGGCTACACCGCCGCAGAGTTGATTGACAAGCGGGCGGACGCAGATCAACCCCACATGGGCTTGACGTCCTGGGGCAAGGCACCGGCCGGCAAGATCAGCCGCCACGATGTGACGGTTGCCAAGAACTATCTCAGCAAGGACGAGGTTGACCAGTTGGGACATCTGGTCAACTCGTTCCTGGACTTGGCCGAAAGCCAGGCCCGCAGGCATATCCCGATGACGATGGAGGACTGGG
Source organism: Propionibacteriaceae bacterium (assembly GCA_009781145.1). Classification (GTDB taxonomy): domain Bacteria; phylum Actinomycetota; class Actinomycetes; order Propionibacteriales; family Propionibacteriaceae; genus WRGV01. Next base: position 4,840 of record WQYR01000104.1, read on the forward strand.
CGTTGCGGTTGGATGCGTTCTTGGCAGTGTGGGATTCTGCCATCTTGGACGACCGGGGACATATCTCAATGGAGGCGGCCCAGCAGCACGCATGGAGCGAGTTTGAGCGGTTTCGCATAGTTCAGGATGAACTGCACGTTTCTGACTTCGATCGGCTGATGGCAGAGGGTCAGGCAACTACTGATTCTGAGTCAACCGTTGGGTCAGACGCGCTGGACGAGTTGATGTCCGAGAGCCAGAACGTCGCTGGCGATCCAACCTGACAAGGCGACCGACGCCTATGCGACTGGCGTCATCACGTCTATGCCCATGTAGGGGCGCAGCACCTCGGGGACGATGACCGACCCGTCGGCCTGTTGGAAGTTTTCAAGGACGGCGATGATCGTCCGCGTCATCGCACACAGTGTGCCGTTCAGCGTCGCCAGGGGACGGACGCCGTCTTTGTCGCGCAGCCGGATGTTGAGGCGTCGGGCCTGGAATTGGGTGCAGTTGGACGTCGAGGTGATCTCGCGGTACTTGCCCTGGCCCGGGAACCAGGCGTAGCAGTCGTACTTGCGGGCGGCAGACAACCCTAGGTCGCGGGAGGCCACGTCCAGTACCTCAAAGGGAATGCCGAGCGAACTGATGAAGTCTTTTTCGCATTCCAGTAGCCGCTGGTGCTGCGCCTCGGCGTCCTCAGGGGCGCAGTAGACGAACAACTCGAACTTGTCGAACCAGTGGACGCGGAAGATGCCGCGGGTGTCCTTGCCGTACGAGCCGGCCTCACGTCGGAACGCGGGGGAGTAGCCGGCGTAATGCAATGGCAACTGGGCGATATCAAGGATCTCGTCGCTGTGATAGCCCGCCAGCGCCACCTCGGCGGTGCCCACGAGATACATGTCGTCGAGCTCCAGATGGTAGACGTCCTGAGCCGCTTGACCGAGGAACCCAGTGCCCTCCATGGCGCCCGGATTGACCAAGGCGGGCACGATCATGGGTGTGAAGCCGTACCGCAACGCCTTGGCCAACGAGTGCTGCACAAGGGCAAACTCCAGGCGGGCCACCTGGCCTTTCAAGAAATAGAACCGGCTGCCCGACACTTTCGCGCCGCGCTCCATGTCGATACCGTCCAGCAACTCGCCGAGCTCCA
>WQYR01000105.1 GCA_009781145.1 Propionibacteriaceae bacterium
CGATCGTCTATTTTGACTAGATCGATGTTCTTTCGGCACTCCATCGTGGTGGATGAACCAACAGGAACGGGCGGTCCGCAGCGCAGCGGAGGAGCGCCGGTAATGGCGGGCGGAAGGCCGGTTTGAGCTGGCGGCGGAGACGCCTGCCCAACGTGACCATCTACTTGATTACGCGTCGAGTGCGGCGTCTGTGCACTCGGGGCCGGCTGGAGCACGCCGCTACCGCCTACCATGGCTTACGCTTGTCTGGTGAGATCTGTGGTTACATTCACCTGCCCGGACGGGCCCGGGCTTATCCATGCCGTCACTGGCGCTGTTGTCTTGATGAACGGCAATATCCTGGAGGCGCAGCAGTATTCGTCGCCTGATACGGGTCGGTTCTTCATGCGCATCGAGGTCGAGCACGAGACTGACCGTGACTTGCTGCACATCGCCTTGAAGGACGTTGCGCGCCGCTATGACGGTGAGGTGACCACTGACGAAGCTGGTCGTCTGGTTCGCACCATGATCCTCGGTTCCAAGGCTCCTCACTGCGTCAGTGCCATGCTGTCGCACGCCAGGGCCGGGTCCCTGCCGATCACCGTGCCCCTCGTTTTGGCTAATCATGACGCGTTGGCGCCGCTGGCCGAGTTTTACGAAATACCTTTCGAATCACTACCAATCGATGGGGACGCCGCCAAGGCCGCTTTCGAACACCGTGTGCGTGAGGCGATATCCGAGCTGAACATCGAACTGGTTGTTTTGGCCCGTTACATGCGAATTGTCAGCCCCGAATTGTGTGACGAATTAGCGGGACGACTAATCAACATCCACCATTCGTTCCTGCCCGGTTTCAAGGGCGCCGACCCATATGCCCAAGCGCACGCCCGTGGTGTAAAGCTGATCGGGGCGACGGCTCACTTCGTCACCCCTGACTTGGACGAGGGCCCAATCATCGCACAACGCGTAACACCCGTCACCCATGCAAGGTCAGTCCAGCAAATGCGTGAAATCGGTCGTGACATCGAGGCTGTAACGCTGACAAGTGCTGTGAAACTCTGGGCAGAACACCGCATCCTGTTGGACGGCGTCCGCACTGTCATCTTCGACTGAACGCATTCTGGGCTTTTTCCGTCATGCTGCGCGGAACGAAGTGGAGTCGCAGTATCTGGCCAGATCCTGCGATTGCGCGCAGGATGACGTTCTTCGCACAGGATGACGGTGTTTGGGGTGACCTGTCCTGAACGGTCCGGCTCAAGCACGTCGCTATTCGCACATCAGATCAACCAGGCTGTCAAGCCGGAAAACACCAGCAAAGGCTTCACTGACATCAGATGGTTGCGTTTCACCAGTGAAGACAACTGCCGCGTCCATACCCGCGTCGATGGCCATTTGGATGTCTGTGGCCAAACGATCGCCTGTCATTAGGCAATCGGTTGGTGCTATGCCAGTGCCGTCCAAAGCGGCCTGCAACAGGGACGGCGACGGCTTGCCCATGTTGGCAGAACATTTGACGCCTGTGCATGCCTCGATGGCTGCTGTGATGGCTGCGGCGTCGGGCTCGCCCCGTCCCCCTGGAAATGGGCAATACCGATCGGGATTCGTCTGGATAAGTACGGCGCGCTTGTTGACCCACAGGGCGTCGAACGCGGTCTGCAACTTGGAATAGGTGAAGGTGCGATCATAGGACGCGATGACGACATCGATTTGGCTGGCGTCGTCGCTGATGCGAAACCCGGCTTGTGTCAGCGCGTCAATCAGTGGTGCCTCGGCTATTGGGAAAACCACCGCGTTCGGGCGATTGTTCTTCAACCACCAGATCGTCGTCTGAATTGTTGTGATGACGTCACTGTCCGCAGTGGGAATGCCAAGACGAGTCAACTTGGCGGCGTATTCACTCGGCGTTCGCGTCGGGTTGTTCGACAGGTACCGCACCAGGGCGCCGGCGTCCTTCAGCGCCTGGATGGTCGACACCGCCCCCGGCAGCGGCTCGTCGCCCAAATAGACCGTCCCGTCAAGGTCAAAGAAATACGCCTTGTATAGATGTGACGGCAACTGTTTCACATTGTTCAACTTAGCACCCGTCAAGTGCGAAGTGTGTTGCTAGTGGTGTGACTCATGATTGGCTTGTCAGAGAAGACGGCGTCAGATGGGATGGCTCGCAAGGCGGAGGAGGGAGTCATAGCGGTTCCTATGGCGACTGACGACAACGCAGTGAGGCGCCCATATGGCGTCGTGTTCGATAAGCCAATCATGAGTCGCACCACTATGCGCCGATGCGCTGCAGCAGAATGAAAGGGCCCCGGTAGTCGACCATCGTGTAGTTGGCGGATATCAGCTTGACGAACAGGTCCGATACCCATGGCGTCGACTGGTTGTCATAGGCGGTGGTCGATGTGTAGAGCCACACGTAATCGGCCTCAACCGGTTCGCCTGGATGGACGACCTGGACGGTGGCTCGATCAACAATTTGACTGAGGAGGAATACGTCGGCGGCCACGTTTGCTCCGTCGGGGATTTGAGCCGCGACAGCCCGCATGTCGACCGCCCTCTGGTTGCCGGTCCACAGCATTTCGATTCGGGTTTGGACGTTCCGGTATTGCGGGGCTGTGTCGAAGGGCGCCCCGACAGCGAACAGTTCGGTTATCGCCAACAACACCAGAACGGCCACTTGCATTGCCCGCCCAGACTTTGCCACGGCGCCTCGTTTTTCGCCGAGCCAGGCCCACCCGTCGATGAGAGCGACGATTGCCACGGCAGTCACCAGTACCCCATAGTGGTGACTAAGACCGAGGGAGACGGGGTCGGTGGTTGCCAGCCGGATCAACACCGGTGGTACGACGGCCAACAGGACGGGACGAGCCACCCCAATGCCCGCCGTCACGGCAATCAACAACAAGAACAGCAGACCGCGGAGGCTGAACAAGTTCGGGAGAAATGCGCCAATAGATCCCCAGGTGGGCGACCCTGTGACGAACACCAATAGCAGCGTCACCGCCACTGAGGCGGCGCCCATAATGACGCCGAACAGGCGCCGTCCGGTGACGATCAACGCCAGCCCGATGCCCAACGCAAACATCGTCATATCCCCGTTGACAAGGCACATCAGTAGCCAGGCGACGATCAGATGCCCATCCCGCTTTTCCAGGAACGCCCACAGCCCGTACAGCAGGATTGGCAACCCGAAGGCGGTTTCGTGAAAGTCGAACAGCGCTGCCGAAAGCAGGCCGAATGACACGACAAAGGCGATCTGAACGACATAGGCCATGACGCCCATGCCTCGGCGTAGCCCGTACCATCCGACGAAGAAGGACGATCCGGCAAACAGAAGTGCCTGCGCCACCGTCAGCATCTTGGCGCTCGGCCAAATCCAATAGACGGGCACTAGCGCTATGAGTATTGGTGAAAACGGACCACTCAGGGCATCAGGCGCCTGGAAATGTGCGTACGCCCGAACAGTTTGATCAAAGACGGCCAGATCTTGCCCTAGCACAAGCCCCCGAAATGACCCCAGCCCGATCAATGTGAATAACACTGCGGCCAACAGCGCGATAACGCCTGCCACCAAGCCCGGGCGCCACGTCACCATGACCCGCCCCTTGAGATCGGCCACCCGTGCAAAGCGCACATGGCGTCTAGAGCGCGCGGTCCGCCTCACCACAGCCATCAAACAGGCACCCAGGTCCAGTCGAGATAGGCGGGGTTCAACACGAGATCCTTGACGTCCACAGGTCCGTCACCTGGGTTGGTGGCCAAAATGTAGCGGGCTTTGACCGTGCCGTCCTTGAGTCCGCGGGCGGTCTCGGCATGGGCTGGGTCAGCCAGCCAGGCCCGGAACACCTGGTGATGACGAGCGGCGTCCATGAAGTAGGCCGTCGAACCCTCGGCGACCCAACTGCCGTCCGCCAGTGGCACACCGCGGCCGCTGATCGTGTCTGACCCGCCTTTTTCAAGCAGGAACACCAACTCCTCTGTTGGGCCGTCGTCCCCGTCTTTGAACCGTACGCCCCACTTCTGGAAGCCCAGATCGCCCCTCGGCCCCCTGAACACTTCGGTCACGCCGAACGCCCGCATGACGTCGTCCCCACCGGCCGATGCCAAATCGTCAGTTACCTTGTCAAGCGTCTTCTGGGCGTCCCTTTGGCGCTTGATCGCGTCCTGCAACTCGCGCAGCTTGGCGACGACTGCCGGATCGCCGGCGTGCGCCGCGATCAGCGCCTCCACCTGCTGCAGTTCGTCGTCCATGTCGCCTCTTCTAGTGTCCCTGACGCTTCGATCCTACGCGATGTGCCGCCTGTTTCGCGGGCGGGAATGGCCGCGCCGGTGTGCTGGTTTACAAATAGCCACCGGCAGACACCGGTTAGACTAACGGTAGCCCACGATCCTAAGGAGAGCCCATGACCGAAGATATCCGCCAAGTTGTCATTGTCGGGTCGGGTCCGGCCGGGTTGACGGCCGCTGTCTACGCCGCGCGGGCCGGTCTCAAGCCGCTGGTGATCGAAGGGGCGACGACGGCCGGTGGCGCGTTGATGACAACCACCGAGGTCGAGAACTTCCCCGGCTTCCCAGACGGCATTCAGGGACCCGACTTGATGCTGGCCATGCGAGCCCAGGCCGTCAAGTTTGGCGCGGAAATCGTCACCGACGACGTGGTCGCCTTGGACCTGACTGGCGACATCAAGACGATTACGGACAGCAGTGGCAACGTTTACCGTAGTCACACGGTAATTCTGGCGATGGGGTCGAAGTATCGGCGTCTTGGAATCGCTGACGAAGAGACATACTCGGCCAAGGGTGTGTCATGGTGCGCGACGTGTGACGGGTTCTTCTACCGAGGCAAGCATGTGGCTGTGGTTGGCGGTGGGGACGCCGCTGTTGAGGAGGCCACGTTCTTGACGCGATTCGCCAGCAAGGTGACGCTGATTCACCGTCGCGACGCGCTGCGCGCCTCCGAGGTCATGATCCAGCGCCTTATGGCCAACCCGGCCGTCGAGGTCATCTGGAATACACAGATCGTCGGCATGACGGGGGACGGCAAGCTTGATGGGCTGGTGCTGCGCAACAACGACGGCACCGAGAGCCACCTGGCGGTGGACGGGCTGTTCGAGGCCATCGGGTCGGTGCCGCAATCAGAGCTGGTGACAGGGCAAGTGAACCTTGATGACGCCGGTTTCGTGACCGTTACAGAGCCAGGTACCGTCACCAGCATGGACGGTGTTTTTGCTTGTGGTGACCTCGTTGACCACATCTACCGACAGGCCATTGTGGCCGCTGGCAGCGGCTGCCGCGCAGCTATCGACGTGGAGCGTTGGTTGGCCCAGCGCTAACCGGTGGCATTCTGAGCGTCTCGTTGCGCCGACGTGTTGGGAAGATCCTGCGACTTCGCGCAGGATGACCGTTTAGGTTGATCGCGCACAAGACCCTCTCGCCATCCAGCGACTTCGCGGATGACCGTTTGGGTTGCGCACAAGACCCTTTGGCCACCCAGCGACTTCACAGGATGACCAGTTGAGTTGAGCACAAGGCCTTTTTGTCATCCTGCGCGGAGTCGCAGGATCTAGCCCAGCGTGTCACACCACCAAACGGCTTGAACCCTGCGCTAAGCTAATGCGTCCGACCGGAGAGTAAGACGATGAAGGGAGCAGCCGTGTCGACTATTACCGATGTAACAGAGGCCACATTCAGCACCGAGGTATTGGGGTCTAGCCGTCCCGTTTTCATTGACTACTGGGCCGATTGGTGCGCGCCCTGCAAGCAGCTGTCGCCAATCATCGACGAGTTGGCCACCCAGTACCAGAGCATCAAGTTCTGCAAGGTCGACACCAACGCCAACCCGGGCCTCGCCGCCCGCCAAGGCGTCATGAGTCTGCCGACGCTGCAGGTGATCGTAGGTGGCGAGTTGGTCACCTCCATCCAAGGCGGCAAGACCAAAGCCGGCATAATCGCCATGCTCCAGCCCTACGTGTAGC
>WQYR01000106.1 GCA_009781145.1 Propionibacteriaceae bacterium
CTGCGCGTAGCGAGGGAAGGGAGTGAAGTCGCAGGATCTGCTGAGCAACGCAATGACTTGGCCGGGGTGGTTGACCCCACCGAACAGCCAGCCTTTTGGCCCGCGGCGTTGTGGGGAACATGCCTTCGCTGAAGTAGCCGTTACCTGCAGCGTTTTAGTAGTAACCCGACGACACCTGGAGGTCTTCCCACCCAACCTTGTCTATTTTGCGTCCCCAAGGAGGTTTGGTAGGGAAGACCTAACAAAAACGACGACGAAAAGCGAGGTTTGCCCTACCAAACCTCGCAACGGCCACCCAAAGGGCGACATCTGGCGGGAAGACCTCCTTCGCGCAGTCTCACCGGTGTCCCGGCGCGGACCAACGGACCTGCCCCCAGGCTCACACTCCTCACCGGCTCAAACCAGCAGACCTGTCCCCAAGCCCGATAAACTTGTGACCCATGACCAAGACTGACTCGCGAATCGCTTGGGGATGGGGCTTGGCCACCGTCCACACTGACGGTGGGGTGCTCGACACCTATTACCCCGAACCAAAACTGGGCAAGCCTGGCCGCAACGACCTGGAACCGCCCACGAGCCTGACGGAGGCCACCTCGACTGACCCGATCCGCAACGTCAGCCGCATCGTCATCCAGACGGTGATCGACCTCGACACGGCACCGGCAGATGTGCCCGATGCCTATCTTCGCCTGCATTTGCTGAGCCACCGACTGTGCCGGCCTCGTACCATCAACGTCGACGACATCTTTGCCGTACTGCCCAACAATGTGTGGACGAGCATCGGCCCGTGCCGTCCACAAGGCTTCGAGCTGATCCGTGAGCAACTTCGTCAAGCCAACGGTGGGCTGGAAATCTATGGCGTGGACAAGTTTCCGCGCATGCTCGACTACGTCATACCCTCCGGCGTGCGCATCGCTGATGCGAACCGGGTGCGCCTGGGCGCCCACCTGGCCGACGGCACCACGGTTATGCACGAGGGTTTCTGCAACTTCAACGCCGGCACACTTGGCCGCTCAATGGTTGAGGGACGAATCAGCCAGGGCGTGGTCATCGGGGACGGCAGCGACATCGGCGGCGGAGCGTCCATCATGGGGACGATCTCCGGCGGCGGCAAACAACAAATCAGCGTCGGCCAGGGCTGCCTGCTGGGCGCGGAAAGCGGCATCGGCATCAGCCTGGGCGACAACTGCGTCGTCGAGGCGGGGCTTTACGTCACCGCCGGCACCCGCGTCACGATGCCGGACGGCAGCGTCGTCAAGGCCGCCACCCTGTCCGGTGAGCCTGACTGGCTGTACCTTCGCGATTCGACCACCGGCAAAGTGCTGGCCAAATCACGTGCCGCCCGGAGCGCCATCGAACTGAATGACGCTCTTCACAAGAACTGATCCTGCGACTGCGCGCAGGATGACGGTGTTATGGTGTGCGCAGGATGACGAGTTATACGCGACAGGACGGAGCGCAGCTCACAATATCCCTGTGATGGGGACGGGGTCCTGATCATCGAAGTCTTGGTTTTCACCCGCCATTGCCCAGATGAACGCATAGTTGGACGTGCCAACTCCGCAGTGCAACGACCAATCAGGGGCGATGGTTGCCTGATGGTTGGCCACCAGCAGATGACGCGATTCGCGCGGTTGACCCATGATATGCACCACCCGGTCGTTCTCGCTGAGGTCGATGTACAGATAGCACTCCATGCGCCGCTCGTGGGTGTGCGCGGGCATCGAATTCCACACAGACCCGGACGCCAAGCGTGTCAGCCCCATCTCGATCTGGCAGGTCTTGACGGTCTCGGGAATGATGATGCGGTTCAGTGTCCGCACGTTGCACGTCGCGGGGTCACCCATGTGGCGAACGTCCCCCTCCCCTGGGGCGATGTGGGTCGTCGGGTACCCAACATGGGCGGGTGCGCTGAACAGATAGAAACGGGTGTCAGCCTCGCCTGCGGCAAAGCTGATGTCCTTGACTCCACGCCCCACATAAAGACAAGCCTCCTTCGGCATGTCAAAGACCGTGCCGTCGACCGTGATGCTGCCACCCCCCGCGATGCAGATTATCGCGGCTTCTCGGCGATCCAGAAAATGCTCGGCTTTCAACTCGGGCGGGACCTCCAACGTCAACGCCTGCCCCAACGCTGGCTCCACACCACCCAGGATGACCCTGTCCTGATGGGTGTAGACGAGTTTTACCTGTCCGGTCTCGAACAGGTCCGTGACCAGAAAGTTGCGCCGCAACTCGTCTGTCGACATGGCGGCAACCTCAGTTGGGCTGAATGCATATCTGTTTTCCATTGTGTTTCCTTTCATTGACGCTCACCACCAGGGCGCCCATTGTGTGTTTGTCAGGCGCAACAGCGCCTCCAGATAGAAGTAGTCTCCCCACAGGTTGCCCTCATCGATGCCGTTGCCCATCGGCATGTCATAGACGCCGTGAAGCAGCAAAGGTCTGCCCGACTCGACCGAGTCAGGCACATAGCCCGATACCAGCGACGCACACGCGGCCTCGGCAGCCTGGCGATATGCGCCGGCGGCTGCGCCCGAGCCTGTCATGTCGAGGTGCCCGGCCAGTTCCAACAACCCGCATGCCGCGATTGCTGCGGCCGAGGAGTCACGCGGCTGGTCGTCCGATTCGCCAAACGCCAAATCCCACATGGGGACTCCGTCATCTGGCAGGTGCGCTAGGTAGTAGTCGGCGCAGCGGGACGCGGCGTCCAGCAGGGACGCATCCGCGCAATGACGGTAGTTGATCGCGAAACCGAGTATTCCCCAGGCCTGGCCCCGCGCCCAACAGGAGTCGTCGGACAGACCCTGCTGCGTGCTCGCACGCAGCGCCGCCCCCGTGGCAATGTCCCAGTAGTAGGTGTGGAAGGTCGATCCGTCGGGGCGAATGATGTGATCGCGCAACTGGCGAACATGGCGTTCGGCAGTCGCGGCAAGGCCAGGCTGCCCAGCCGCGTCGGCCGCCCAGAACAGCAGCGGCATGTTCATCAGAGAGTCAATGATGGTGCGCCCTCGCTGGGCTGGATCGTCAGGTGCGCCCCATGCCTGGACAATGCCGGCCGGCTCCAGCACACGCTCCAGCAGAAGATCGGCCGCCCTCAACGCCGCTGACCTGGCCCGCTGATCACCGGCCAGTTGCCAGGCCGTCACACAGCTCAAGGTGTACAAGAACCCCAGATCGTGGGTTTGGGTGTCGATCCGCTCGTCCGCCCGCCTCGCGAAACTGGCGACGTGCCCAAGCGCCGCGTCCCTAAGGCTTTCAGCGCCCGTCAACTCCCACGCCGCCCACTGGGCACCGGGCACGAACCCCGTTGTCCACCCCTGATTGGCCCCATCAGGGAAGACGCCAAGAGCCGGACGCAACCTGTAGATGCCATCATCCGTGCAGTGCCCTGGGTAGTTTTCACCAAACAGTGCGGCGTTGACGGCGACCTGCTGCGCTGCCCTGTCGGCAGCCATTTGCCAATCGAGGGACGGCCGGTCTTTCAGCGAGCCCATGCGCTCTCCTGCCTCTGGGCCAATGACGAGCCCTGCTCCAACCAACCGGCCACGGCGCGGCGGGCGTCAAACCAGACTACAAACAGCACCGGAGCCGGCGCCGCAATCAAGGTGAGTGTTGGACTGTGCCAAACCATCCACCCGAACAGCGCTAGAACCCCCAGCGATACCAACGACCACAAGCCACCGCGAATACCAAACACCAAGCCCAACTTCATTGCCTGCAAACGCCCAACATCGGCACGGACGGCCATGATCGCCAAGCTGGTGAAAAGCGTCACGACTCCAAGAACCCCCGCCGTCACAAAGACGGGGACGGTGAGAGCACCCCAACTGGACCCAGACACGGCAGCCAGATCGACACCGATGACCACACCCAGAGCCGACGCCGCCGCCCCTATCGGCAAGGTGCGCCGGGCCAACCGTCCCCACCCCTTGACGAACGCCCGCACCACCGCGGTCGATCCGTCCGTCACGAAACTGTCGAAGGTGACGAATGCCGCCCCGATGGCTGGTGCCAGCAGTGGCGCGACGATTGCCAACAGCAGCCAAGATTGGTTCAGGGGGGTCAGGAACACCAGCAGCCAAACCGGCGCAGTGAAGGCCGTCAGCAAAACGTCGGTCATCAATATCAGATAGGCAACACCGCTGATCTTCAAGAAGATGCTCGCGAAGCTGTTGTCGTTCATCGCATTCACCCCTTCATCCCAGAGGTGGCGATTCCCTCGATGAAGTATCGCTGGCCGAACACGAAGACGATGGCAATCGGGAGGACGGACAACACAGCCCCAGTGAACATCAGCGCATAAAGCGAACTGCCCGTCGGATCGGCCTGGAATGTCTTTAGGCCAAGTTGGATCGTGAAATACGCCCTGTCACGCAAATAGAACAGGGGCCCCATGTAGTCGTTCCACGTGTTGACGAACGTCAACAACGCCAGCGAGGCCAAAGCCGGCCCGGACAGCGGCAGCATGATGCGCCGCCAGATTCCGTATTCGCTCAGACCGTCGAGACGGGCCGATTCGCTCAACTCTTCCGGGATCGTTTCGAAGAACTGCTTCATCAGGAACACGCCGAAAGCGCCGAAGGCTTGCAGCACGATCATTGGCCACAAAGCCTTGCCGGTCAGGTGCAGTTTTGTCATCAAGATGAACTGCGGGATCATGTAGGCCTGCCAGGGGACGGCGATCGTCGCGACGTACGCCAGGAACAGCACGTCCCGCCCCGGAAACTTAACCCGCGCGAAACCGTAGGCGGCGAATGACCCCGTCAGCACCTGCAAGAAGGTGACGACAACCGACAAGATGACGGTGTTCTTGAGCCAGGTGCCCATGTCGGCCTGAGACCAAATGTCCACATAATTGTGCCATTGGAAAGCCTGCGGTATCCATCGAACGGGGATGGTGAACACGTCAAGGTTGTGCTTCAGGCTGGACATGATCATCCAGAAGAACGGCACCAAAAGAAACAGTGCGAACACGATCAGCACGACATAAAGGATCGTCTTGCCCAGCCGCTGGGCCCCCTGGCCTTTCATGACTGCCTCTTCTTCATGATGTTGGTGTGCATGCCCATCACGACAAAGCAGACGACGAACAAGATCAAATACCAGCCCCAGCCGATCACCAGCGTCGCCCGTGCGCAGAAACCGTAGACTGCCAACGCGAAGAACACCAGCCCAAGCGCCAGCGGCACCCACGACCACTTCGGCTTAACCAAGTCGGACTGCTGGTTCACCAAGAACTGCAGAATAGTCACAGCCAAACAGATGAAGAACAGTATCAGCGAGGCCGCCGAGGCGTACCCAAACTCGCCTGTCGAATTGGGGCCGAGCGTCACATTGTAAATGAAGAACGAGATCACATAGGTTGACGTGCCCGGCCCGCCGTTCGTCATCACCTGGATCAGGTCGAACACCTTGAAGCTTGAGATCGCCAACATGACGGTGACGAAGAAGGTAGTCGGGCGCAGCCCCGGCCAGGTGATGTGAACAAACCGCCCCCAGGCGCTGGCGCCGTCCACTTTGGCGGCTTCATACAGCTCTGGCGGAATCGTCTGCAGCCCGGCAAGGAACAAGATCATGTAATAGCCCATCTCGCGCCAACTGCCGACGATGATTATCGCAGGCATCGACCAGTTGGTGGACGTCACCCAGCCCGGTGGATTACTAATACCTATGAACCTCAAGAACTCATTTATTGGCCCATAGTTCTGCGAGAACAGCAGGTTCCAGACGATAGCGATCGCGACGATCGACGTGATGTAGGGGAAGAAGGCCGCGGCCCGGAAAAAGGCGACGCCTCTAAGTTTCTGGTTCAGCAACATGGCCAGGGCCAATGCCAGCACCCCGGTCAATATGATGTGCGGAATTGCGTAGTAGAACGTCTGCGCGACGGCCGCCCGGAATGTTGTATTGCGGGC
>WQYR01000107.1 GCA_009781145.1 Propionibacteriaceae bacterium
GCCATGCGGTCAACCAAATCCGCATGCAGACCGGGGTCACCGTCCAGTACCTCATCGGCCCTCCCGAGTAGCCAGCCCAACTCCAGGTTGTGACTGTATGACGTGTTGAAATGCCCAGGCGGCACCGGGTCCTTGGTGCGCTCCGCGATCCAGGTGCGGTCAATGACGATGGGCTGCAACGGAGTGAAGTCAGCGGAGTATTGGTTGCCACCGATGCCGAAAACCGGATCGACCATCTTGCCAAGAATCAGTTGACGGATCTCGGCCAGTCGTCGCCGGTGGGTTGGGTCGCCAGTGAGCGCCGCGAAAGCTGTGAACGATTCGAGTAAGTGCAGATGGATGTCGAGTGATTTCCGGAGGCCCGATTCACTGCGCTCCGGCTGCCACCGCGTGTCGAGATTCTCCCAAAAGCCACCGTAGGTGAGATCGACGGCTTTGTGTATGACATCAAATGTCTCAACGGCGAGATCCCTCGCCGTGGTGCTGTTCGTTGCTTCGGCATGAGCCGACAGGGCATAAAGTGCGAAACTTTGCCCGTACATGAGTTTGGCCGAGTCGTGCGGGCCAGAGTCATCGATGGACCAGAACCACCCGCCATACACATCGTCACGAAATCGGCTGATGAGGAAATCCAGGCCGTGGTTGGCCGCCGCAAGTAGCGATTCGTCGCCCGTCGCCTTGCCAAGTGTGGCGAATGTCCAAAGGATGCGGGATTGCGCAAGCAGCGTCTTCACCGGCTCTGGCTGAGCGATTCCGTTACGATCGAACACTGTGTGGTAACCACCAGCAGTGTCAACTCCGCGCGCCCGCCAATAATCGATCAACCCCCGCAAATGGGCCTCAACTTGATCGCGTAATTGCTCTGGGTCGAACTGAATTGATCTGGTTACACCATTCCGCTTCTTATCAACCATCGCCGACACGCCCTCCTTGCGCCATTCCCGGTCGTCGCCACCTTGGCGACGATGTACACCGATGTATTCATCGATGATATAGAAGGCAGCATAGGAATGTCAATATCTCATATTGCGCGCATATTCACGGGAGATACGTTGCGCTCAGCGACCGGCGCTGAACCATAACCCCATGTGGAAGAAGGGTTCACACCAAACCGATTACCGAGTGGTGGACTCGCGCACAACCAGTTCGTGATCAGGCGTGATCCGCCGCGGCGGAACACTTGTATGACGGTAGTCGGATGCCCATTGGATCCGATCAATAAGGGAGCGCACACCCGACTGGGCGATAGCAACCTTGTTTGGCCTGATTGTGGTCAACGTCGGGTTGGAAAACCGGCCCTCCTCGATGTCATCAAATCCCGCGACGGCAATGTCGTCTGGCACATGAAGACCATGCCGTCGAATCGAACGCAACGCGCCCATCGCCAAAAGATCACTCGCACAGAAAACGGCGTCTGGCCTCGTCGCGCCGACCAGCAGCTCGTCCATAGCGCGCTCACCTTCGGCGCGGCTGAATATCTGAACGTCAACTTGCATGTCAGGTGACGGCGACAGGCCCGCCTCGGTGAGCGCCTGAACATAGCCGTCCAGACGCATAGCTGCACTTCGCTCCGGCAAGCCAGCCGAGGGGCTGCCGATCATGGCGATACGCTTGCGGCCAATAGAGATGAGATGCTTCGTCACTTGCCGGGCGGCTTCGACATTGTCGATGACGATCTGGTCGCACATACCGAATGGGACGCGCTCTCCAAACACGACTACCGGCAAATCCTGCGTCAGCGCCGACTGGATCTCAGACGTTTCGAGCGAGATGGGGCTGTAAATGAGTCCGTCCGTCAATTGCCCAGTAAGCCTCGAGAGTACGGCACGCTCGCGGGCAGCATCACCGTCGGTTTGCTCGACGATCACGCTGTATGCGAGTGTCGCTGCCTCCCTCATGACGAGCGTCGTGATCTCAGCAAAATAGGGCGAATCGAGCCACGGTACAACCAGCGTAATGATGTGCGAATGTCCAGATTTCAACGTCTGCGCCGAACGGTTCATTCGATAGTCAAGCTCTGTGAGCGCCTGTTGAACACGTTCACGGGTGGCTGGCGCAACATTTGGCCAGCCACGCACGACATTGGAGACTGTTTTCGTCGAGACGCCAGCACGCGCCGCCACATCCTTCATCCTGACCTGCGCCACAGTCACCTTCCGTCTACCAATCGATTGTCAGCCAATCCCGCGACTTCACAGTATCGCAGTCTGTCGACGGCGCTCCATAGCTTTCGCGGCATGGCCCCTAACACAGTCACAGGCTAGAAGACGCCCCTCGCGCTCCTTGCCTGTAAGTTCAGAGTCCCAGTTTGAGTACTCCGATTTAGCTTGCAAGTATCAAGTGCACCGGCCAACCAAAAAGTCCAAGACAATCGCTCTAGCTTATGCGCTCCGTGGTCGTCGTGTTAAATACATGTACCTGATCGGGTGGCACATGCAAGCGAACCTGCACGCCGTGCCCCGGCACCTGACGCCCAGAAACGCGGGCGACGATCTGGACCCCGGAGTCGAGCGAGTCGCCGCTATTCGAGCCGGCCAGCGTGCCGTAGAGGAACGCATCCGCGCCGGTTTCCTCGGCGGTAGCGACGTCCATCTGGACGCCCTTTTCGTCCGCCGCGATCTCGAAAGCCTCGGGACGGATGCCGATGGTGACGGTGTCGCCGCCAGCATTCCCCAGCACTTCGCGGGCGATCGGAATGACGAAATCAGTCACTTGCACGCCGCCGTCGACAACCTTGGCCTCCATCAGGTTCATGGCCGGGCTGCCGATGAAACCGGCGACGAAAATGTTGACTGGCTTGTCATACAGGTTCAGCGGGGCGTCGACTTGCTGCAGAATGCCGTCCTTGAGGACGGCCACGCGGTCGCCCATCGTCATGGCCTCGACCTGGTCGTGGGTGACGTAGACGGTGGTGACGCCAAGGCGCTGCTGAAGGGCCGCGATCTGGGTACGCGTCTGAACGCGCAGCTTGGCGTCCAAGTTGGAAAGCGGCTCGTCCATCAAGAACACCTGGGGGTCGCGGACGATGGCGCGGCCCATCGCGACGCGCTGGCGCTGGCCGCCGGAGAGGGCCTTCGGCTTGCGGCCGAGGTATTCCTCAAGGCCCAGCAGCTTGGCGGCCTCCATGACGCGCTTTTGGCGGTCTTCCTTGTTGACGCCCTGCATCTTGAGCGCGAAGCCCATGTTGTCTTCCACCGTCATGTGAGGGTAGAGGGCGTAGTTCTGGAACACCATGGCGATGTCGCGGTCCTTGGGTGGCAGGTCGGTGACGTCGCGGTCGCCGATCCAGACTGACCCGTTGTTGATCTCTTCAAGGCCAGCCAGCATGCGAAGCGACGTGGACTTGCCGCAGCCGGACGGGCCGACCAACACCATGAACTCGCCGTCGCCAATCTCGAGATTGAGCTTGTCAACCGCTGGATGATCGGAACCGGGATAGATGCGAGTAGCCTCGCGGAATGAAACAGTGGCCATGACGGCACACATCCTTTCTACCGGCAGGTACGTGCCGGACGATCCGTTGTAGAAAAGCGGGGCGGTTAGCCCGCCCCAGTTGGTTCCATCAACCATACGACAAAACTTGGCGCGATGCGTAGCCCTGGCGGCCGATTTGCGTGTTTCTTGGCCCACAGGCTGAGCCAGCTCCTCGCCACCTGTGCAAGGTCGATCGTCTTCAGGATGAGACGCGAGATATCAGTTGGCGTCCACCTAGAGTCTCCCAGATGGACGCAAACTGATATCTCGCGATCTCCCACCGTGCCTGTGTGCCGCTTCATGGACGGACGGGTGCCGACGCGATTCGTGCTATTTGTGGAGCAGTGCGCTAGAATTGGCAAGCTGTCGGAAAACCGGTGGTGTCGTTTTGTGCGCCAATCGTTGTTGGTTCAAGACGGCGCGGCATCGGGGTGTGGCGCAGCTTGGTAGCGCGCTTCGTTCGGGACGAAGAGGTCGCAGGTTCAAATCCTGTCACCCCGACAATTTGGTTGATGGAAAAAGCTTGGGAGGAACGACCCACCAAGGAGGGACCATGAAAAACGCGACGCAGCCAACAATCACTATCGAGAGTCGGATCACCGACGTCACGGTCTATCTGTCTGGCGCACAGGTCACCCGGGCAGGCAACCTGCCGGTCAAGGCAGGTGTGCAACGCTTCCTCTTCGCACGACTGCCTGCCGAATTGAGGCCGGAGAGCATCCAGGTGTCTACCGATGACGGCGTCGTCATACACTCGGTGGAACACAGTGTCAACTATTTGCAGACCGTGGATCACACCGAGGAAATCGTCAAGCTTCAAGAAAAACTCGACGACCTGATGCGCCGGCGTCAACGCGAAACCGATGCAATCGAATTGGGGGAATTAGAGGAGGAGTTTTTCTCCCAAAACACGAAACTGGCTGGGCGAGAATCCGGGTTGAAGGCCGACGATTTGAAAGCTGCCGTTCTGTTTTACAACGAGCGCATGACCGCAATACGTGAAACACGAACAGTCTGCGAACTAAAGATTGAGAAACTCGACGAAGAAATGTCTGCCGTTCAATCGCAATTGGGCGGGTTTGACGGTACGCAGTCGGACCCGGTGAGTGAGATCGTCGTGACTGTTGGCAGCGCAGAAGACGGCGCAAAAGGCGCGGCGATCGCGCTCACCTATTTCGTCCAGAGCGCAAGCTGGCGGCCGTTCTATGACATTCGTGCAAAGGACACAAACAGCAACATTGCGCTGCATTGCAAGGCACGAGTTTCGCAAAACACTGGGGAGAATTGGGAGGACGTCAAGCTGACTCTTTCCTCTGGCAATCCAGCCGTGGGCGGCGAGTGCCCTGACCTGAAGCCGTGGTACTTGAGTTTTCATTCAGAGATACGTCCCAATCAGTTCCAGCAGTTCAACGCCATGCCGATGGGCCGTTCGCTTTCTGAAGTGCCGGCGGCCCCAGCACCCATCGCCTACAACGAAAGAGACGCAGGGCTTGCCGCACTCGAATCATCTGTAACCGTGACCGAATCGGCGACAAGCATTGAATACAACATCAACGCCCCCTACTCCATCGCCAGTGGCGACGGCGAGCAGGACGTGGAGGTCACAGTTCATTCATTGCCCGCGAAATACCGCTATTTCAGCGTCCGAAAACTGGAACGTGAGGTCTTCCTGGTGGCAGCCGTCAGTGAGTGGGAACACCTTAACCTGATCGCCGGGGACGCTTCAATCTTCTTTGAAAACCGGTATGTCGGCACAACACATATCGACCCGCGCCGCGCCAGTGACACATTCGACCTATCGCTGGGGGTGGACAAATCGGTTGTCGTCACCCGCGTCCGCGGCAAGGATTTTGTGGCCAACACACTTGTCGGAAGCAATGTCAGACAGACCCGTCAATGGGAACTCACCGCACGCAACCTCAAAACCGTCCCCATCGACGTCGAGGTGTTGGATCAGGTGCCCGTGTCTGCCGACAAGCAGATTACGGTAGACACGGCAGAGATTTCGGGCGCCGAACTGAACAAGGACACCGGTATTTTGACTTGGAAATTCACGCTGGATCCTGCCGAGTCGCGGTCAATGGCGGTGAAGTATGTGGTGACGAGCCCGAAGAACATGACCGTCCTTCTGGAGTGAGACTTCACGCCGGTGATTCCTCAGGCCCGTGACCTATGCCGAAGGCGGTGTCACCAAGACCACGTCCGTGTCGGTCACGGTCGCAGCCCCACTGTCGTCTGATTCCTCGCTGGCCACCCTATTGGCCGATCCGGCCGTCACCGCCTACACGGCAACCGTAGCCAACTCGGTGGCGTCGGTAACCGTCCAAGCCACCGCCGCCGACTCGGCCGCTACCCTCACCGGCACCGGCACCCATGCCCTGGCCGTCGGCGCCAAC
>WQYR01000108.1 GCA_009781145.1 Propionibacteriaceae bacterium
AGTCGATGAGTGGCAGACCAAGGCACACCTGCCATTGGACATAGAGTGACAGGCGGGCGTCGTAGGGTGCCGCGTTACAACACGCGAGTAGCTCGGCGGTGTAGAAGCGTGTGTTTCCTGCTAGACTCATGTCAAGCCGCCTTTCGGGTGGTTTGATGATCTGTGACAGGATTAGGATGCGCCCCCGTGAGGGGGCGTTTCCATTCCCCGGTGTCCGTCATCCTCACAGCACCTCACGCAAAGTCTGCCGGATGTAGGCACTGAGCTTGTTTTCCGGTACGCGGGCAGACGGGTCGGCGTACCAATCCAGTATTTGGCGGGCAGGGATTACCCGGTTGATATCGCAGTCATTACAAACCCGTGCGTCTTCGGGCACGGGTAAAGGGTCGGCGTTGTTGCCGCCGTAGACAAGCTTGCCGCCGCAGATGTAACAGAACTTCGCCTTTGTCTTACTCATCGCGCCACCGCCGTCTGCTGGTACTTGCTCTCAAGCCACTCGATAACGTCGGCCCGCTTATACAGGCGACGGCGGCCCAGCTTGAAGCTACGCGGGGCCTTACCAACGTATTGCCAGTAGCGCACCGTCTCGGCGCTTGTGCGGCAGAGTTCGGCAACCTCTTGGGTGTCAATCAACTCATCCATTTCCCTAGCCTTTCAATCTCTAGACGTCCGTTTGGTAGTCCATATATGGACTGTAGCATACTAGTCCAGTAACCGTGAGGCGTTGGCGTGTCGTGGCCTGTTGTGGCGTGGTTTACTATTGCTATTGTTGATTGCATGGACAAGAACGCAAAAATCGGCGATGTCGTGAAGCTCGAGCGGTCGAGACGGGGCTGGTCGCCTGCACAACTGGCGGACGCCCTCACCAAAGCGGGTTGCCCAGTGAACAAGCAGCGCGTCTATCGGTGGGAAGATGGCGCACAAGAGCCGCGAGCAAGCGAGCTGGAGGCATTGGCTAAGGTGTTCGACGTGACCGTGGGTGAACTTTTCAGCTATCTACGGGACGAGGCCACGATGGTTGTCTTGTCAACCAACATTAACGCCAGACTACAAAAGGCCTGGTCTGAGATCGGGCGCGGATGCTCGGAAGTCTTCGCTTGCTGGTACGACTTCCAGGCTGAGATTCGCAACCGGCTCCCACTTGATCGCACAGCACTCGACAAGTTGACGCAACCCAAACTAGCTGACCTTGTGCCATTGTCGGTGACGGTCGGCCTAGAACTCAGCTACAGCGCCCTGTCTGAGGCGCTCGGGCTAACGTCCAGCCATTTTGACGATGTCGACGCCAGTCTTGTCGATCTGAACAGCTCCCTTGTAAGCGCGGCAACAGAGGCCGAACAAGCAGACCACGAAACTCTGCAAGAGTTCGCCGGCTGATCATGGCGAGCCTCAGTAAGCGGGTAACGAAAACGGGCCTCGTCCGGTGGGTTGTCCGATACCGGACGCCAGATGGCGAGTCACGCGAAAAGGCCTTCACCAAGCAGAACACCGACACGCCGGCCAAGGATGCCCGCGACTTCATGGCGACGGTCGAGACGTCCAAGCTGGACGGGAGTTTCATTGACCGCCGCCGGTCTGCTGTGACGGTGGGCGAATGGTCTACCCGCTGGCTTGACTCGAAGACGAGTCTGGCCAAGTCGACTAGATCCCGATATGAGGACATCGACCGCAAGTGGATTCAGCCACGCTGGGCGGCCGTGCAACTGGGCAAGGTCACTCACGAGGATGTACAGGAATGGGTCGCGTCGCTGTCGTTGCAGTTGGCGCCGGCGTCGGTGCGGAAAGTACATCGCAACCTGAGTCAGGTTTTCGATTACGCCGTCAAGTCCCGCCGCCTGGCTTTCAACCCGGCCAGGGACATTGACCTACCACACGTCGAGGCCGCCGAGAAGCGTTATCTGAGCCATGAGCAGGTCGCTACGCTGGCCGCCGAGGTTGGCGACGACTGGCGGCTCGTCGTGACGTTTCTGGCCTATACGGGCTTGCGGTGGGGCGAGCTGGCCGCGCTGCGCGTCCGCGACATCGACCTGGAGCGGCGCCGCGCTACGGTCTGCCAGTCTTACAGCCCCGTCAGGGGCCGCATGGTGCTGACTGACACCAAGGGGCACGAGCGGCGCGACGTGCCGATCCCCCGGTTCCTCGTCGACGACCTCACGGCGCAACTGGCCGGCAAGACGCCGGACGGGTTGGCGTTCACTGGCCCCAAGGGTGCCGTGCTGCGTTCCCAGACGCTACGCCAGGTCGCTTTCCCCCAGGCGTCCAAGGTATTGGGCATCGACCCGCCGCTGACGCCTCACGAGCTGCGCCACACGGCCGCGTCTCTCGCTATTGCCTCCGGCGCCGATGTCAAGATCATCCAGCAGATGCTCGGCCACAAGTCGGCAACCATGACACTCGATCTGTACGGGCACCTTTTCGCTGATCGTTTGGACGTTGTGGCGGACGCGATGGACGCCGCCAGGGGTGCGGCTTTGCGGTCGCGTGTTGATTCTGTGTTGACAAGCTCGGGCGATGCGTCCAAAGCAACAGAAAACCCCTAGTCATTCTTACTCTGACTAGGGGTTTTGCCTGGTAGCCCCGAGCGGATTCGAACCGCCGTTTCAGCCTTGAGAGGGCCGCGTGCTAGGCCGCTACACAACGGGGCCAGGTTGCTGCACCGAGGGCCGCCCGGGTGGGAGCGCCCCTGTTGGGGTACCAGGACTCGAACCTGGACTGACGGAACCAGAATCCGGCGGGCTGCCAATTACCCCATACCCCAGAAATCCGGCACAGCGTCCACCAACTTTACGGTATGACTGCCCTTCAGGCAACCGGCGTTGTGACAGGCAGATCCTGCGACTGCGCGCAGGATGACGCGTCGAGAGCGCCACTCAGGTAACCGGCGCGAGAGTGCCGCCGTCACATGGGCGTTCTTGTGGCCACTTTCATGGCTCGGCCGATCAGGTAGGCCAGGCCCGCGATCACCACGTAGGCCAGGATGTTCACCCCAGCCATGCCCCAACCAACCTCAGATATCGTGCGGGCGTCCGCCAGGGTTCCAGACAACACCGGGTACCCGAAGGCGAAGATGTTGTTCACCGCATGCATGGCGATCGCCGCCTCCAGGCCCCCCGTCATGACGACCAACGTCCCCAACAAGGCACCGAAGACGAATCTGTCGACCAGCAGCGGCAGGTTTTGGGTTCCATGGACGGCCGTGAACAGAACGGCCGAAACCAAGACGACGACGGCGCGCTGTGACAACACCGCCCCGATGAGCTGCTGCATATAGCCCCGGAAGAAATACTCCTCGCCAGCGGCTTGCAGGGGTCCCACCAAAACGATGATCAACAGATACAACCAGGCGTGCTGCATTGGTGCCCAATGAAAATCACTGCGCCCGGACGTTGCCCAATACGACAGGTTGAACACGACGACAGCCACGATCGCCACTATCAGCATGAAACGCCAGCGCATGCCCGGCTGCACCGACGCTAACCACCGCGGCGCCTGACGGTGGATGTATCGCATGGACAACATCGCGATGACGACAAAGCTAGCGATGCCCAGGAATGACCCCAAGACGCCTTCCGGATGCCCGAAACTGTTGGACACGGCCGCGAAATGGTCGAAAGTGCCGGGCCGCCCGCGAAGCAGCCAACCGATCCCGTTGATCGCTCCCGATATGCCCGGATTGACGAAATACAGCCCCATCATCATGACGGCCAAGCCCGTCACAGCCATCATTGCAGGCCGCTGCTTGGTGTCGGCCAAAGACTTCGTGTAGTCAACACCGGCGGGTGGCTCATACCTGAGCGCCCACGATGAACTCGTCGCTTGCGGACGATTCGCAGCCGGTTGTGTACGGCGTTTCGGCGTTGTTGTCATTTGCTATCCTCCGCAACCACAGGGTTGGTCAGCGTGCCCAAGCCACCAATTTCGACGCTGACAACTTGACCCGGCTCAATCGGCCCAACCCCAGAAGGTGTGCCCGACAAAATGACGTCACCTGGCAGCAGTGTGGCAAAGCCTGAAACCAGTGCGACGATCTCAGGTATGGAGCGCAACATGTCGGCGGTCGTGCCATTCTGCTTGACCTCGCCGTCCACTGTCGTGACGATGCTGAGGCTGCCGGCCTGCTCCAGTGTCATGTCGGTGACCATCCACGGCCCCAACGGGCAGAAGGTGTCGAAGCCCTTTGCGCGGGTCCACTGGTCCTCTTGGTGCTGCAAGTCGCGGGCCGTCACGTCATTGGCGCAGGTGTACCCGAAGATCACCTCCGCGGCCCGCTCTACTGGCACGCGGCGGCAGATGCGTCCGATGACGATGGCCAGCTCCCCCTCATAACTCAGGTAGGACGTCTCGACGGGCTTGACGATCGGCTGCTCCGGACCAATGACGGACGTGTTCGGCTTGATGAACATCGTCGGGCTGGTGGGCGCCGGCCCATTCTCCATCTCCGCCACATGGTCAGCCCAGTTGAGGCCCATGGCCACAATCTTGCTGCGCGGTATCACCGGGGCAAGCAGCCGCACGGCATCAAGGTCATGGCGGGCACCGGTGTACTTGACGGGCCCCGTCAGCGGATCGGTCGTGATGGCCGCGACGGTGTTTGGAAACTGGCCTTGGTCGGCCTCAAGCTCGACAACACCGAAAGTCGGGTCTCCCCCGGGCAGGGTGAATCTGGCAATACGCATGGGCCAAGTCTAATTGGCGGCGCCATACCCCTTGACCAAACCGTACAGGTATGCGTCAGCCAGGGCCTCCCACGACGCCGAGACCACGTTCGTCCCCACGCCCACCGTCGTCCACCGGTTGCTGGCCTCGTCGATCGTGTCGATCAGCACCCGTACCGTGGCGTCCGTGCCGCGTCCCGCATCGAGGATGCGTACCCGGTAGTCGACCAGCTCATAGTTCTCGACGGACGGGAAGCGGGCTATCAGACCTTGCCTCAGCCCGTCCGCCAGTGCGTCCAGCGGGCCGTTGCCCTCGCCCACCCTAACGATCCGCTCGCCGCCGATCATAAGCGTGATTTGAGCCTCGGAACTGTCGACGTCGTCGTCACCCATCGTGACGGCACGCCAGCGCGTCACCTCGAACGGCTTGCGCAGACGTCCGGATACGTCGGCCGACAAAAGCTCGAAGCTGGCGTCGGCCGCCTCATAGGAATACCCGGCCGCCTCGCGCGACTTGACGGTCTCGACGATATCCGACACGACACCCTCGCCCGACACGTCGATACCCAGCTCGCGGGCCTTCATCTCGACGTTGGCCCGGCCCGACGCGTCGGAAATCAGCATCCGCATCTGGTTGCCCACGCTGCCCGGCGCGATGTGCTGGTACAGGTTTTCGTCCACTTTGAGGGCGGACGCATGCAGGCCCGCCTTGTGGGCGAAGGCCGACGCGCCCACGTAAGGCTGACGCGGCTGACGCGGCTGGCCGGCGATATCGGCGATAGCGTTGCTGACGTGCGTCAGCGAGCCGAGCTGCTCCGCCGTCAGCAGGCTCCACCCGTATTTGAGGTGAAGATCGCCGATCAGCGGCACCAGGTCGAGGTTGCCGGTGCGTTCACCGTAGCCGTTCATTGTGCCCTGGGCCATCAGTGCCCCCGCGTCGATGGCGGCCAGCGAATTCGCCAGCGCACAGCCAGTGTCGTTGTGGCAGTGGATGCCCAGCGGCACCCCGATGGTCAATGTTTGCGAGACGACGTCCGAAATCTGAGTCGGCAGCATGCCGCCGTTGGTGTCGCACAGCACCACCCAGGACGCCCCGGCCTCGGCGGCCGTCATGGCGACGGAACGGGCATAGCCCTCGTCGCCGAGGAACGAGTC
>WQYR01000109.1 GCA_009781145.1 Propionibacteriaceae bacterium
CAGACGCCGACCACCCAGCATCAAACCTTGACCAAAACACAGCCCTAACCTCAGCAGAAACCAGCCGTCCCATTCGCAACCTCCAACAGAATCAGTGTTGCGTTGACCGCTAGAACCCGCCCGCGAAAAGATCGCTCCTAGGGGACCCAAACCCCAATCTCGACGAATATGGATGATGCACAACCGGCATTTATGCCGGGGGTTTCGGGGCCAAAACAAACCAGACAACATAGGTCCATTACCGAGGAAAGCCCATTGAAACAAAACACATTGTGATTGGGTGTTAATTCAACCAGAATTGGGGTTTACTGTTGGGAAACACCATCTGGCCAAGAAGTCCAAGTTGACTCGACCGGCACCCACCCAGTTGACAGTGAAGGCACCCACCCAATGAGACCCAGGCAATGAATCCCTTTTCGGCCATGGCGGCCAATATGTCATCAGATTTCGAATGTTTTCGACTCCATTTGGCAGGTGTTTCCTACGCGTCCAGGTGTCATTTTGAGCTTGGAAGGCGGCGGCATCCGCCATTTCCGGGTGGGAAATGGTATAACGAGGTGGGAATGAGATTGACTTGAGCCCACGAAGTGAGACTTTGTCCCGCGGCGTGTCGCACCGGGAAAAGGATCATCGAGGGGTCTTCAGGGTCGGGTTTCACGGATCCTGCGTGTTGCAACCGCTTGCGGCATGACAAGCTTCGCTTAGAGCGTGATGAGCGAGGGGGTCAGATCAGGATGATGCAGGAGGTTCGCGCGTGATGAGCGAGGGGGTTTCCGGGTCCTGCAACCGCGTGCAGCATAAGAAAAGGGGCTTTTTTCGGGGGAAACTGAGGGGTTTTTCTGGGGAAAACACGTTGGGTTTGCTAATGGTCTGATGGGTACCGTATGGTAGGGGTATACCGCAGGGCAAGGGGCACTGCGGGCAATGTAGCCAATGGCTGGCATTTTCGAAGGAAAGGGACCTCCGGATGTCAACGACTGACAACACTGTATTTTCTGCTTTTTCAAGGGAAAACGTCAAGGCTGAGGGTAGACAATTGCGCCGCTCCACGGCGGCAATCGCGGCCTTTGTAGCATCGCTGCTCGGGCTGGGGATGTTGGCCGTGGAGTCGGCCCCTATCGCTAGAGCCGACACTGGAACGTTCGGTTTACACGGGTGGTTTGAAGATACCTCAAGCAGGGCATTCACACTCAATAAACCGATGGTGACGCTAACCGACCAATTATTGCTGGGCGGCTCAAACGCCGGCATCGGTGGTCAGGCCGGCGGCTGGGTCGGGTATTACACCGACGATGGGCAACCGCCCACATCTCTGGCGGCGACTGTCATCGCCAACAGCAATACCGCCGGCAATGTCAACACGGCTGTGCAGACCGTCGTCGGCCAGAACCTGACCACATTGGCGCTTGACGCCAACACGAATGGCCACGGCGACGGCAACCCGTACCTGTATGCATGGCCCTGGGACGGCAGCCAAAACACGACCGCCGCCACGGCTGCCGTCCTTCAGGAGGGCCTGGGCCAAACGCAGGCGTACAACAAGTCGATACTCGACACGACGACGGCACGTCCCGTCTACATGCCGATCTACCGCTGGACGAGCGGTGATATGGCGCCGATGGTGGCGGCGGTGCCGACACCCAACTACTTCGAGCCGACGATCGCCGCAGGCGCTCTCACGGCGACCACCGGCTGGTCCGGTGGCGAGGTGATCCAATCCACCGGCGAGATTTTCTTCGGCGGCACCGAATGCACCGGCCTGAACGCGTCCTACCGAATGATGATCTGGAACCCTGAGACGGGCGACTACAACTACTCTGGCCTGATCCAACCGGCCACCCCGGCGGACGACATTTTCGGGACCGCACAATCCTGCTCGGGGCCGGGCTATGTGGCTTCCGACATGGCCCTGGACGGCAACGGAAACGCGTACATCCTGGTGGTTTCAACCCGGGCCGTGCCATCGATGGGGGTCAACAACACGGGTCCGCGCGTCATCTGGCTTGTGCGCGTGGTGCCGTCTGAAACCACCGGTGGGTGGAAATACAACCTGGTTGCTCCAATCTTCAAGGCACCCAATGAAGTCGCCGCCTCCGCGGCCGGTTACTGGGCGGGCAACGGCACTGCAGCTAACCAGGCCAACCTCTACACCACCTACGGCATGGCCTTTATGGGCGGTGCGCTGTATGCGGCGGTGCACTACAACGGCGCCCGGGTACCTACCATCGTCGCCGTCAACCCAATGTCGGGCCAGGCCACCTCGCTGCCGTCCGGCACCGGCCAGGCGGCGACCCCGGGCTACATTGAGGATCTAGCGTCTGGCCAGACGGCCTTCGTTCTGCAGGGCACGGTCTACAACGACAGTCACGCCGACGGCGTGATCGATGCCAGCGAGGCGGCAACAGCTAACGCGCTCAGCGGCATTCAGGTGGCGCTGTACCAAAAAACTGCGGACGGCCAATATGTGCTGCAAGGCCAGCGTTTCACGGACGCCGCGGGCGGATACTCATTCCTGCTTGGCGGCAAAGGCGATTACATCGTACGGGTTGTGCGGCCCCAAGTCGACGGCATCAACGCCGTTCAGACATGGGCCTCCGGCGGTGGTGCGTTGAACACCGCGACAGCGGTTTGCACGAACGGCAATGTGGCCACAACCGTCGCTATCGGCAGTAAGGGCGGCCGATGCGATGGTGCGGTTGCGATGCCAACGATCGACGCACCACTGCCCGCCAACCCGGTGTACGGCACCGAGAACACCACTCAGCCGAACGCCATGCCGATCCACACGCTGGTTCACGTGGAATCCAATGACGTCGTCACCGCCGATTTTGGTGTCACGGCAGTCGGGTCGTTCGGCGACGCGGCGGCAGGCCCGGCGTCGGTTGCCGGCGACGCCCCGATGCACATCAACGGCGCATTTCCGCAGGTCTGGCTGGGTGCCGAGCTTGGCACATATGACGGCCCGACCATCGACGAACATGCTCATGATTCCACCAACGACGGGTTGTACGTCGGCGGATCACCCAAGATCGGCAGCGTGCCGATCCAGTCGTCCGGTGTGTTGGCCGGTGGACGCGTCTACACGATGAGGACGGACGTGTCCGGCCCGCAGGCAGCCGACGCTCAGGTCAATGGCTGGGCAACCCCGGTCAACACAAACAACTGGAGCACGACTCCGGTTTGGAATCCAACCGTGACACCGGGAACGACCCCCGGCACCTACGTGGCCGTCGGCGGTTTCCAGCCGGCCACCGCCACCAGCACCGGCGAAGAACAGTTGCGCGCCCAGGTGACCCTTGGCGAGGCACCCAAACAGCCGACCAACAGCGACCACGAGTACCAGGACATCGACGGCACCATGCCATGGGCGACACCTGGTGAAATTGAGGACTACCACTTCCAGGTAGCGCCAATCGTCTACCGTTCCGCGGTGGTGGCTAACGGCGCCCCGATCACCGGCCCGGTGACGGTGACTCCCGACCCAACCAACACCACCAGCGCCCAGCCGGAGAAGTTCACGAACATCACGTTCATGCCGAAAATCGGCGGCGGTGTCGGCGTCAAAGGCGCAGCACCCCATTCGATGACGGTAGAGGTGCCGCACGGTGTCACAGTGTTGGCCCAGGTGTTCGATACCGAAACCGGCGCGGTCACTTTCACACCGAAGGTCACCAACCCGACTGGACCGACGGCCACAGTAACCTGGGGCCCGATGGCCATCAACGACGACGCGACTGTTTTGCTGACCTTCGTGTCGCCGCCAGACCCAGGAAAGTCGACCTTGGAATGCACACCGGACGGCCCGCTGACCGCCAACGGCACAGACGCCTACATCTGCACCGCCACCGTCGAGGACGCCAACGGCGCCCGTCTGCCCGAACAACCGGTGGCATTCTGGAGCCAAGACGGCAACGTGTTGGAGTTCTCGGATTCGATGTGCACAACCGATGGAACCGGCAGCTGCGCCGTTGACGTGAAGGTGACAGCCACCATGGCTGGTACCTGGCACGTCAATGCCAGCGTCGACACGACGATGGAAGGCGGCCCGGTGACGGACAGCAACTGGGTTGAGATAAAGTACTCGCCAACGCCGGTGACCTTCGAGGCGGGCCCGGTCGACCTGGCCAACTCGACAATCACCATCGACAACCCCAACTACCTGGATGTCACGGCCGCAGCGCCCGGCAACCAACACACCGTCACGGTAAAACTGTTCGACGCCAACATGAACCCAGTGCTGTCAGCCATGGCTGCTGACATCGCGGCAGTCTGCCCGGCAGACACAACGTGCAGTGCGCCAGCCGGGTTCGGTGGCGTGTACACCTTCAAGGTGACGACGACCAAGGCCGGGTCATACCCGATTCAGGCCACCTACAAGGGTGGCACTATCGGTGCGACCACCCCGGCCAACCTTCAAACGGTCCAGGCCAACTTCAAGGCTGGTGACCCTGTGCCGCCAGGCCCGATCGAGTGCCCAGACGGCATCACAATCACAGCCAACACGGTACTGGCCAACCCGGCAAGCGACGTCCCGGTGAGCGACCCTGACGGTGACGGCAGCGCGCTGTCGGCCTACGTCGTCGACGAATACTGCAACCCGATTCCGGGCGCCCAGGTGAGTTTCAACAACGGCACACCAATCGGTTTCGCCGTGGTTGACGGCGCAAACTTGTACACCAATGGGACAACCGGCTTGGCCGCTGGCGGCAAGGTCACCGACCCGGTGGTCGAGGCCGTCGGGGTCGCCGGTTCGTACCTTTACCCCGAGATGGACGCCTCGAACACACCGACTGGCACGACGCTGGGCGGCACGCTGGCACCGGCTACGGTCGCCTTCAAAGAGGGCGGATTCAGCCCGTCCATGTCAACATTCGTCGTCGCGCCTTCGGCCGACCCGAACGACACCAGCATGACCAACTGGGTGACGGCCGACGGTTCGTCCGCCTACACCGGTACGGTGACGGCCCGCGACACCATGGGCAACCTGCTGACAACACTGGACCCGGCGGCTTTTCAGTACACGATCACAGGAGCCCCGTCCGGCGCGTCGGTGCTGATAGCCCAGCAGACCACCGATGGCAACGGCCACTATTACGTCAAGTTCACCACCACCTATGCGGCGTCAACCTACAAGGTGACGGCCTCGTATGGTGGTGGCCAGATTGTCGGTGCGCCGACGGTGGTCCCCGGCGCACCGATGCCTTTCCAGGCGGGCAACGCCGTGGGTCCAGGCCCGGATTGCACCAGCCCGGTGGTTCGCCCGAAGTCCCACACGACGATTACCACCGTCCCGCCGACCACGCCGCCAACGACACCAGCGGGCACGGCGGCCAATGTGGACGCCTTCGTGACCGATGAGTTCTGCAACCCAGTGGCCAACGTCATGGTGATCTTCACCCCGACGGGACAAGCGTTCATGGGCGCTACGCCGTCCACCCTGAATGCCACCGTCCAAACCGACTCGACCGGTCACGCCACCACGCTGGTGAATGACTACAAGGCCGAGTTGGTGACCGTGACCACCACCAGTGGCTCCACCGTGACGGGGCAGGCGGCGGTGACGTTCACCGCCGGCGAGCCCACGCCTTGCACGGTGCCTGGCGAGTGTGACTGCACGGTCAGTGGTGGCACGGCGACGAACCTTTCCGCCAACCCGATGACGGTTCAACTGCAAGGCCTAGAGGCCGGTACGTCCACCATCACG
>WQYR01000110.1 GCA_009781145.1 Propionibacteriaceae bacterium
CAGCGGGTCGGTGCCGGCCCTCTCCAGGCGGGCGGTGACGGCCGACGGCAGCGGGGCCCCCGACAACTGCGCGAACCTGGCCACCTGGGCAAGATTGGTGATCGGCATCAGCCCGGCCACTATCGGCATCGTGACGCCATCAGCGCGCGACCGCGCCACCAAGTCCTGGTATCGCTGCGGGTCGAAAAACAGTTGGGTGACGGCGAACGACGCCCCGGCAGCCTGCTTGTCGGCCAGAATTTGGGCGTCCAGATCGAAGCCGCCACCCGGGTGACCGTCCGGGAAGGCGCCCACGCCAACCTCGAAATCGCCGCACTCACGCACGAAGGCGACCAGCTCGGTGGCATTGGCCAGGCCACCCGGCACCGGCTGCCAGGGCTCGGACGGCCCGCCCGGCGCGTCGCCTCGAATCGCCAAAATGGTACGAACACCCGCCGACGCGTAGTCGTCGAGCGCGGCTTTCAACTGGTCTGTGGTCTGGCTGGTGCAGGTCAGGTGGCCGACGATGCGGAAGTGCGATAGTGCCGCCAGCCGCTTGACCGCCTCAATTGTGCGTTCCCGCGAAGACCCGGACGCCCCGTAGGTGACGGAGACAAAGTTTGGTGCCAGTGGCTGAAGACGCTCGGCGGTGGCCAGCAACTGGTCGAGCCCGGCGGCGTCCTTGGGCGGAAAGAACTCGAACGAGAAGGTCGGGCGAGTGCCCGTCAGCAGTTCTGCGATCGTTTCCACAGGATTACTGTACCGGCCAGATCCTGCGACTGCGCGCAGGATGACGAAAACCCAACCCCGCCATCCTGCACAAACCCCCAAACCCGTCATCCGCGGAGCGGAGCGGAGTCGCAGGACCTGGCCATACACTTGACGGGTGATCTTTAACGCGAGCGAGCCTCTCAGCCAGACTTTCTGTGACGCCGTCGCCGCCACTTTGGGGGACGCGCTGGTGGCCCGCCGCGCAGACATCGCCGGGCTTGACGCAGCCCTTGGGCCACTGATCGATCTGGTGACGCCACTGGCGCTCGGCGGCAAGCACTTCCGTCCGGCTTTCCTTTGGTGGGCGCACATCGCGGTGGCCGGCGAGCCGGCCGATCCTGGGCCACTGCTCGCCTTGGCGTCCAGTCTCGATTTGATACATGCCGGCCTTTTGGCCCACGACGACCTGATCGACAGCGCCCCCACCCGACGGGGCAAGGCCAGCGTTCACGCCGCGGCGTCCGGCCTTGCGAGCCCACCCAACGAGGCGCTGGGTTCGGCTGCGGCCATCATTGGCGGCCTGCTGCTGATCCAGTGGGGCGAGCGGTTGGCGCAGCAGTCTGGTCTTCTGAGTGCAAAGGCCCAGGCTGGGCTGGACGAACTGTTGAACCGCGTGCTGACCGGTCAACTGGCTGACGCCTGGGCAAGCGCCGGCCTGGACTTGACCGGCCCAAGGGGTGACCGTCCCCTCAGCACCGCCCAGATGGTGGCTGAGATCGACGATCTCAAAGCGGCCAGCTACACGGTCGTCGGGCCCGTCACGCTTGGCGCCCTGGCCGGCGAGGCGGATGCTGGACAGTTGGCAGCCCTGGAACGATTCGCCTGGCCGGTGGGCAGAGCCTTCCAGGCCCGCGATGACGTACTCGCCGTCTTCGGCGACGAGGCTCGCACCGGAAAGCCCTCCGGCAACGACCTGCGGCAGGGCAAGCTGACGGCGCTGGTCGAAAGCGCCTTGACCATGGCCGACGAGGCGGGGCTCGCGACCCTGCGCGGCGTCCTAGGGGACGTCAACGCCAGCGACGAGAATGTGGCGCGGGCTCGTGATGTGATCGCGTCATGCGGTGCGTTGAGTGCCGTGGAAAAGGACATCGCTGACGCCGTGAGCGAGGGTTGCCAGGCCCTTGACGACGCCGCTTTGCGGGCCGACGGCAAAGCTGGGCTGATCGCCCTGGCGAACGCCGCCGCCGACCGAAACAGCTAGATCCTGCGACTTCACTCCGTTCCGCGCAGGATGACGAGTCAATTTTCCGTCATTCTGCGCGCCAGTCGCAGAATCTGGTCAAACTCCTATTTTCCACCTCGCCAGCCCTTGACGATGACATCCGCCTCGGGGTTGTTCTTCAGCCAGGCCGCCGACAGCAGCTTGGCCGCTTTGTTCATGTCTTTGCGCAGACGCTCGGGCACCCGGCCAATATCTCGGTGCCACCACGCCATCGATCCGATTCGCCAGGCCAGGCGCAAAGCACCCGCCTCGACTGCAGCTTGGGCGGCGCGATAATCGTCGACGACGGCGAACCACACCTTGAAGTTTGGCTCATCGGGTGGCGCGAGCCGTACCGCGCCGACCACCATTTCGGCCCGGTCGTCATCAGATTGGCCATCGACGAGAGCGAAGTCGAAGGCGCCATCGGCCAAGTTGTGTCCCAACGCCACACTGTCGAGGGCCGGACCCGGGCACCAGGCACCGTGCAGCGCCCACTGGTGCGGCCAGCCCGGGGTGGGCGTCGACTCGACGACGAAATCCGGCTGCAAGGCCTGCGCCAGCTCCCGTCCGGCCTGGGACGACCCGTCCGCCGACACATCAATTCCATACAGGCGCCCCGGCTTGGCGGCGTCCCACGCGCGTTTCAAAGACACGATGGCGGCATCGGTCCAGCCGTCTTCCGGCGGCATGGCTAGGACCGCCCCGCATCGCGGTGACAAATCCCCCACCATGTCACGCCAGTCATCGTCGTCTTCAACTTCTAGCAAAACCATCTGCCGCACGCTTGCAAAACGCTCTGGCAGCCCCAAAAGCACTGTCATGCGTTACAGGCTAGCACCCGGCGCTTCGCGCCAAATGATGGAGTCAGCGAATATACTGGGCAAAAGAGTCTTGTGTAACCTTCCCCGAACCACGAGACCAGGAGTTGATCATGGCCGCCGCATCCGATCCGCTGGTCGGTGATGTTGTTGACGGCCGGTACGAAATCATAAGCCGGGCCGGCCGGGGCGGCATGGCGACCGTCTACCGGGCCTTGGACCGGCGTCTTGACCGCATCGTCGCGGTAAAGATCATGCGGGACGACCTGGATGACGACCCCGAGTACGCCAAGCGTTTCGACTCCGAGGCGCGCGCCGTCGCCAACCTGTCGAGCGCCCACATCGTCTCTGTGTTCGACCAGGGCGTCGACCGGGGGCGTCCATACATCGTCATGGAGTTCATTGAAGGCACCAACCTGAAGGCGGTGCTGGTGCAGCAGGGCGCCTTGCCGCCGGAGCGGGCCGTCCGCCTGCTGGAGGACGTCGTCAGCGGGGTCGCCGTGGCACATGCGGCTGGCATCGTGCACCGCGACATCAAACCGGAGAACGTCCTCATCTCGCGCGGCAACGACGTCAAGGTGACGGATTTCGGGCTCGCCCGGCAGTCTGACGCGCCAACAATGACCGTTGCGGACGGGGTGTTGGGCTCACTCAGCTACGTGTCGCCCGAACGCTTGCTGCATCAAGCGCCAGTCGACTTCCGGTCGGACGTCTACTCGATCGGCGTGGTGGCCTTCGAAATGCTCACTGGGCACAAGCCGTTCACCGGCGACACGGCCGAAATCGTCGCCCAACACCTGAACGCGGACGTCCCCGCCCCGTCCACAATCACGGCCGGCATACCGCCCTGGCTCGACGCGCTGGTGACGGCTTGCGGCAAGCGCAACGCGGACGCACGCCCGGCCGATGCCGGTGAGTTGCTGGCGCGAATCCGTCGGGGTCTTGCCGCGATGCTGTACGGCAACGGCCACGAGCCTGCTTTGGTGGCGTCAATGACGGAACCGTCCGGTTCGCTGGCGGCGGTGCCGCCACGGCTTCCGCCGGTGGCCCATGAGGACACCCCCACCCTGGCCAGCGAATCCGGCCCCGCCGACCGCGTGCCGGCAGCCCAACAGGTCTTTAAGCGCCGACGGATTTTCGCCGCCGTGTTAGCCGGGGTCATTGTGCTGGGCGTGGTGCTCGGTGGTTGGTGGCTGTTCTCCGGCCGTTTCACAACCATGCCCGACATCGTCGATCAAACCTCGGACGCCGCAACCAGCCTGGTCGAGGCCGCCAACTTGACGCTGGCCACCGAGGGCGCCTTTTCTGAGGACGTCGCCCAGGGAATCGTCATCTCGTCCACACCAAAGGCCGGCTCCAAGGTGCCGCGCCACAGCACTGTGCGTGCCGTCGTTTCGCTGGGGCCCGAACGCTACACGGTGCCGCAGGTGACGGGGATTTCACAGGCCGACGCCGAGGCGGCTATCGGCAACAATCATCTGACGCTTGGCACCGTCACCCAAGACTATTCCGACACCGTACCGGAGGGGACGGTCATCAGCTCGAACCCGGCCGAAGGCACAGATGTGCCGCCGAACACGCCCATCGACTTGGTTGTCTCGCAGGGGCCGCAGCCGATCACCGTCCCGGATCTGACCGGCCAGTCGCAGCAGGGTGCAACAGATGCCCTAACGGCACTTGGATTGGTCGCTTCGATCACCCAGGCGAACTCCTGCACGGTTCACGTCGGCAACGTGATTTCGCAAGACCCGTCCTACAGTGCCGACAACCCGGTGACTTTGCACAAGGGCGACACGGTGACACTGAACATCTCGAACGGGCCAGCCTCGGTGACGATCCCGTCGACGGTCATCGGCATGAAGTCGGCCGATGCCCTAAAGACGCTGCAGGACCTGGGGTTGACGGTGTCGTTCAACTATTTGGGGCCGGATGTCACCCGTCAGGACGTTGTCATGGCGGTCACCCCCGCGCCGGGCACCAGCGTGACGGGCTGCGGCACGAAGGTGATACTGGATATTTCCTAGTCAAACGCTTTTCGTCATCCTGCGCGAAGTCGCAGGATCAGGCCAGCAACCCACCCAGGACTTCGCCCGCCCTGCGGCAGTCGTCCAAAGTCACGTCCAGGTGGGTGACGGCACGGACGGTGTGGGGGCCCACCCCGCTGATCGCCACGCCCGATTGTTGCGCGGCTGAGACCACTTCACCGGAGGCGCGGGTGCCGGTGCTGAGCACCACAATGTTGGTCTGCGGGTTTTCACCTATGGCCTGGGGCGCGCGGTCGCGAATGGCGTCGGCCAAGGCCGTGGCGGCGGCGTGATCGTCGGCCAGCCGGTCGACGTTGTGGTCAAGCGCGTACAGGCACCCGGCCGCCAGGATGCCCGCCTGCCGCATGCCACCACCCAGCGATTTGCGCTGTATGCGAGCGCGGGCGATGTCGTCCTTTCGTCCCACCAGCACCGAGCCGACGGGGGCGCCTAAGCCCTTCGAGGAGCACACCGAGACGGTGTCGAAAAGCACGCCGTATTCGCGCATCGCCACACCGGTGGCGACGTGTGCATTCCACAGGCGGGCGCCGTCCAGGTGCATCTTGACGCCGGCGGCACGGCACACCTGGTTGATCTTTACCAGTTCGTCAATGGTTTGGATGGTGCCGCCGCCGAAGTTGTGCGTGTTCTCGATCTCGACGGCCGCGGTCTGCACCAGGAATCCGGCCGGCGGGGCGATCAATGCCTCAATGGTGGCCGCGTCGGCCACCCCGGTGCCACCGGATGACCAGGTGCGGGTCGTGATGCCATGCAGGTTGGCGTGCGAGCCGTGCTCTGCGCGGACAATGTGAGCCAGCTCGTCGCAGAGGATTTCCTGCCCGCGGGGCACGTCCAGCCATACACCCAGCAGGTTCGACATGGTGCCGCTGGGTACGAA
>WQYR01000111.1 GCA_009781145.1 Propionibacteriaceae bacterium
GCCGATCTACTCCGACAGAAAGGTTGCGCAAGACAGTCTCGGCTGGTTCGCAGAACCGGCCGCCGTAGGACCATGCACAGGTTCCAGCGCCGAGACTTCGAATCCTTAGTTATGTGTCTTATTAGTCGTCTTAGTAGGTTCTGGGGATAGTCTGGAAAAGCGCTGATTTTCCTTGTCACAGATATAAACAGGCTGTGGACAATATGTTGATGAAGGCGTTTGTTTTCGAGAGAGGCTGTGGATAATCAAACTCGTCCGCTGGTGATATCAAGAGCCTTTCCACAGTTATCCACATGTTGTGCACAAAACCTGTGCATAAGTTTGTTATGACTGACGCAGGCGGTTGGTCAGTTCCGTCACCTGGTTGTAGACGCTGCGACGTTCACGCATGAGGTCCTTGATCTTGCGATATGCGTGCATGACAGTGGTGTGGTCGCGTCCGCCGAACTCTTGGCCGATCTTCGGTAGGGACAAGTCTGTCAACTCGCGGCACAAATACATCGCAATCTGACGGGCCGTCACAAAGGTGTGGGTGCGCGACTGACTTTCGAGATCGCTGACGGTGATGTCAAAGTAGGACGCGGTGTGCTGTTTGACGTCATCGGTCGTGATCACGCGTTGACCTCCGTCTGGAATCAGATCCTTAAGCACTTCCTCTGCGAGCTGAACGTCTGGCTGTTGGCGATTTAGGTTGGCGAACGCGGTCACCCTAATCAAAGCACCCTCTAGCTCACGAATGTTGCTTTGAATCTTGGACGCGATGAGTTCAAGGACGTCCGGTGGCACTGCAAGGTGCTCGACAACCTGCTTGCGTCGCAGAATAGCGATGCGAGTTTCCAGATCTGGCGGCTGAATATCGGTGATGAGCCCCCATTCGAACCGACTACGCAGTCGCGGCTCAAGCGCTTCAAGGGCCTTGGGTGGCCGGTCACACGTCATGACGATCTGCTTTTGCGCGTTGTGCAGTGTATTGAAAGTGTGAAAGAACTCTTCCTGGGTACCGATCTTCGACTCCAGGAACTGGATGTCATCAATCAGTAGTACATCGACGTCGCGATAGCGCCGGCGGAACTCGACCATGCGGTTTTCCGACACGGCGTTGATGAAGTCGTTCGTCATTTCTTCGGTGCTGACATAGCGCACATGCACGTCTTGGTAGTACTGCAGCATGTAATGACCCAAGGCGTGCAGTAAGTGGGTCTTACCAAGGCCTGAACCGCCGTAAATCAGAAGCGGGTTGTAGGCCTTGCCTGGCGCCTCAGCCACAGCGACGGCCGCGGCGTGAGCGAATCGGTTGGACGCACCGATGACAAAGTTCTCAAAGGTGTACTTCGGGTTCAGTTTGTCGTCCGCCCGCATCTCCGTCTGGGACGGCGACGCGGCAACAGGGACGGGTGTCAGCGCGTTGGAACCGACATTTAACTGCACGATATTGTCCAGAGAGCTACCGTCGTCCCTGTCTGGTGGGTTGAAACCGAGCTCTAAGTCGGGTTCGACGGTAATCGCCAGGCGGATCGACCTCGTGAAGTAGTCGGACAGCGCCTCCTCGATGGGCGCGCGGAGCCTCGTCTCAATGCGCTCACGGGTGAACTCATTAGGCACGGCAACCATGACGTGCGATTCAAGTATGGTTAGGGGTTTTGCATTCTTCAACCAGTCGCGAGCGATGGGGTCGGCATGCTTCATGACATGCTCCCATGCAGGCGTCAGCAAAGCGATCGTGTCCGCCGCGACATCGTCCACAAAGCCTCCTTCAGCTTTGCAAGAGTCTAGTCCAAACGGATCGACGCCCGTCAACTGATCACCTGTCGATTACTGGCTTTTCGGCGTGTCGGATGGACAACGCAAGAGAGGCAGTTTTGGCGGCGTCTTGTTACACGTCCATGTCCTGCGGTAGCATAAGGCAGGTCGCTGGCCGTCAGCGACTGTTCGTCGGTGTCTTAATCAGGTATCGTGCCTGTTGGGGTGCCAAGCATCAACTGTTAAAGGTGGTCGCCATCATGGTGAAGCGGACTTATCAGCCCAGCAATCGCCGTCGCGCCAGGACTCACGGCTTTCGCGCGCGCATGCGTACGCGAGCGGGCCGAGCCATTCTTGCTGCCCGTCGCCGCAAGGGACGCACCGAGCTGTCAGCCTGAGGCGTCGTGCTGCCGGCCCTGAATCGGCTGCGAGCGTCAGCCGACTTTGCCCGCACTGTGCGAAGCGGAGTACGGGTGGGACGTCCAACCCTTGTTGTTCATGCGCTGCGTCACAGCGGCGACACGACACGGGTTGGCTTTGTCGTCTCCAAGGCCGTCGGCGGAGCAGTGGTACGCAATCGGGTGAAAAGGCGGCTGCGGGCGTTGGTGCGTCCTCTGGTGAATGATTCGTGCCAGGCGGCGGCAAGCTGTGACGTTGTGGTTCGGGCGTTGCCAGCTGCGAACACAGAACCGGGGCGTGTGGCGGAAGACTTGACGGGTGCCTGGCGTTCGGCCTACGACAAGGCTTTGGCGGTGACGGTGTGAAGCACCTGATCATCTGGTTTATCAAGACGTGGCGCAAGGTGGCGTCACCGGTGTACGGCGATGTCTGCAAGTATTACCCGTCATGTTCAGCCTACGGTTTGGAGGCAGTGGAACTGCACGGGGCGATGAAAGGTTCTGCACTGGCAATCTGGCGCATTTTGCGTTGCAACCCGTGGTCACACGGCGGCGTCGACCCGGTGCCCGGCTCTGAACTGGCCGCAAAGACCGCTGAATGGTGGCCTGATAAGGACGAATGTGACCACGGCCAAAAGGTTGCCGGGATAAGGATGACGCGATGATAGCGATGGTAAGCCTGGCACAGCTCGGCGATTGGATAATGACGCCGTTCTACTGGATCGTGTCGTCCGTCATGATCTTCTTCCACGCGTTGTTGACTCCCGTTCTCGGGTCCAGCAATGCCGCGCAGGGCTGGGTTTGGTTCCTGTCTTTGATCTTGATGACCTGCGTCATCCGCGGTGCGACCTTGCCTTTATATGCGAAACAGTTGAATTCGCAACGCGCAATGTCCGGTTTACAAGGCAAGATGGCGGAAATCCGCAAAAAGTACCCAAGCGATCGTCAACGTCAAAGCGCTGAGACGATGAAGTTGTATCAGGAGGCTGGTGTCAGCCCCTATGCCTCCTGCCTGCCGATGCTTGCCCAGATGCCCGTCCTTCTGTCGGTGTTCTGGGTGATCCGCGGTGTCGCTGTGGAAACCTCGGCAAAGCGCGGCATGTTCACGCTAGACAGCATGGCCGCGTTGAAACCGCAGTTCGAGAACGCCACGTTCTTCGGGGCTAGGCTGTCGCAGGCGTTCATGCCGATGAACGAAACGACGCTTGGCACCAAAGTGTTGATCGTCATCATGGTGTTGCTGATGATGGTGACGCTGTTCTACCAGCAGTGGTACATGATGAAGCGCAACATGCCGCCGGCGATGCTGGAAGGCGCCATGGGCCAGCAGCAGAAGATGATGCTTTACGTCATGCCGTGCATGTACCTGATCTCGGGTGCGGCGGTGCCGGTGGGTGTGTTGATCTACTGGTTAATGTCGAACGTTTGGACTATGGCCCAGCAGTACTTCATGGTGCGCGTCTATCCGACCCCAGATACGCCAGCCTACGCTGCCTGGGAGGACCGCATGTACGCCCTGGGCAAGGACCCGGTGGCGATCGAGAGAGCGCGCGCTGAAAAGGCACGTACCAAGAATGGCGGGCGTCTGACAGCCAAGATGGCGGAGATGGCGCAGACAGCACAGCAACAATCGTCTGGGTCCAAGCCCGCTGGCACGGGGGATGGCAAAGCCGCGGCGGGTCAGCCTGCGGCCAGCCAGGCTGTGGTTAGGACCGACGCAACGAGCGGTAAGAAGGTGGTTGTGCGGCAACAGCCCCGCAACGTCAGCCGCGCCAAGAGGAAACACTAAGGACTTTGGGCCAAGACGGCCCCATTGCTAAGGAGGCAAAATGAGTGACGAGTTGAGTCAAGAAGAAGCCGACGTAACTGAGCCAGTTGACGCGGTAGAAGCGGCCGAGGTGAACGAGGCCGACGACACCCATTCGTATGACAACACTGAGTCGGCACTCGATCAGGAGGGCGATGCAGCGGCCGACTATCTGGAAGAATTGCTGGATATCGTCGATATGGACGGCGACATCGACACCTATGTCGAGGGCGACCGGGCACATGTGTCGATCGTCACTGATTCTCTGACGTTGGTCGGCAAGAACGGGGAGGTTCTGGATGCGTTGCAGGAACTTGCGCGACTGGCCGTCCTGACGGAGACGGGACGACGGTCACGTTTGATCCTGGATGTTGCCGGCTATCGCGACAAGCGCCGTCAAGAGTTGTTGATTTTGGCTCAAGAGGCTGTGGCCGAGGTGCAAAGGACCGGCGAGCCGGCTCGCCTTCCGGCCATGAACCCATTTGAGCGCAAGATCGTCCATGATGCGGTAGCCGAGGCGGGGTTGACCAGCGAGTCCGAAGGTGTCGAGCCGCAACGCCGGGTGGTTGTTTCGGCGAAGTGAATGTTTCACGTGGAACATTGACGGCCAAGTCGGACCAGGCGGTGTCACCGACGTGCGATCCGCACCAAGCACCACCGACGCGCGATACGGACCCGGCAGCACCACCAACGCGCGATACCGATCCCGCAGCACCACCGACGCGCGATACGGACCCGGCAGCACCACCAACGCGCGATACCGACCCGGCAGCACCACCAACGTCATCCTGCGCGAAGTCGCAGGATCTCCCCGCCGGCACCCTTGAAGCGGTGTTCGACGACCGGGCGGGCTTGGCTGTCGAGTATCACAACATGTTGGCCACTCGCGGCATCGAGTGGGGCTTGATCGGGCCGCGAGAGGCTGATCGACTCTGGAGCCGACATATTCTGAATAGTGCCGCCATCGCGCCATTGGTGCCGAGGGACGCAACTGTGGTGGATGTCGGTAGTGGTGCGGGGTTGCCCGGCATACCGTTGGCGTTGGCCCGTCCCGACCTGCGAGTGTGGCTGTTGGACTCGTTGTTGCGCCGCGTGAACTTCCTGGAGTTGGCGGTGGAAGAGTTGGCCTTGGGCGATCGCGTGACGGTGTTGCGAGGCCGGGCCGAGCAGTGTACTGAGCATTTCGACGTCGTGGTTGCGCGAGCTGTGGCGCCACTGACGCGGCTGATCGAATGGTGCGAGCCGCTGATGGGACAAATGATAGCGCTGAAAGGTGACAGTGCCGAAACCGAGTTGGCCGATGCGGGAGGGGTACTGAAGGCACATGGTTTGACGGCAGAGGTGAAGCGCCTGGACGATGGTTTTGGCGGGGAAGTCACAGTCATCGTTGTAACTCGGGCATGACCCGACCGTAACCGGCTGTCCACAAGGGGGTATTCGGTTTTTAGGCGCAAAAATGCCAGTTATCCACAGATGATTGAAGTTATGCACAGGCGGTGGATTGGGTGTATCGCCGCCTGTGAAACGTCATTTGAGCCGGTTGGTACTATCGCAGCATGACGTTGCTTTGGGCAAAGTCGATACGGGCGACAAGGCACTGTGGTGTGCCGAAGCCTCGATACCGGTCAGGAGGGGCAATGAAAAGGCCTGTGTCACTACTCGCGATCCTTGCCACTGTTTTCACGTCCGCAGTCTGGACGGCTCCCGTGGCGAGGGCTGA
>WQYR01000112.1 GCA_009781145.1 Propionibacteriaceae bacterium
ATGCCGTTTGCTTTCGCCTGGCCCTTCGCTCGTCATCCTGCATGCCGTTTGCTTTCGCCTGGCCCTTCGCTCGTCATCCTGCATGCCGTTTGCTTTCGCCTGGCCCTTCGCTCGTCATCCTGCGCGCAGTCGCAGGATCTGGCCCAGTGAATCAAGATCCGGCCAACGCCTTATCGAAATGGCGGGCCGCATAGTTGTACAGCGCTGAGATGCCGAAGCAGACAACCGCCCCGCCCAGGAAGGCGACGACGCGGGTAACGGACGTCACCGACCCGATGTCGAAGGTGACGAGTTTCAGCACGCAGGCGATGACGACGACGAGCCCGAAGATGCGCAGCGACTTGACCCGCGACCAGATGCCAAGCCCGACGATCACCATGGCGACGACCATCAACGTCAAGGACACCGGATAGCGACCGATGACGTCGAAATTGGACCGGTCGATGAACCACTGATACGGGGTGAGGATGCCCCAGACCGCCAGCGAAAGCCCGAAGCCACTCCACACCTCGATATTCCCCGAGGGTGGTACACCATTTCGCAGGGCGGCCGATGATGCGCGTGCCGCCAACACGATGCGGTGAACCAGAAGCGCTATCAGCGCGGCGACGGCCACCGAAGATATCACCAAGGCCGCCATCAGCGCGCCGCCAGAAAAGTCGTTTGACCCGTCCGGGTAGTCATAGCGGAAAGCCCCCAGCCACCAAAGGCGTCCCGCGACAACGCACAATGCAGCCAACTCCACCATACGGAAGAACATGTCCGCACCGGACTTCGTGACCCGCATAGCGATCAAGATGACGACGGTAACCAGCAACAGCAGATCGAGCCTGATGCCCAGGTTGGCGCTCAGCAGCGCCCGAGCCAGCGACACCTCGACCGCCAGGAATCGAACCGCCAGCAACAAATCAACATAGCGGGGTGCGACCATCGGTTTGATCTGCCTCCAGACGAGGTGAGTCAAACCGGCCAGGACGGCGAAGTAACCAAGGGACGCCCAGATCGTCCATGACGCGGTCAAAGATGCATAGCCGATGCCGGGCATCAGCATCAGCACACCATCGAGAATCAGGATCACTCCCGCGATCATGCCGTACATCCGCGACCGGGATATCCACCCGAATAGCAGATAAAGCCCGCCCAGCCCGACCAGCCAGACGACGGAGGGGTGGTAATGCCCCTGGCTGGCTGCCATGTTGAACGCGAGCAGAATGGTGGCCATGGCGGCCAGCATGACGACCGTCGCGTTTTCCGTCGCGAACTGCACAGTAACGCGGCGCAGAAGCGCCAGCGCCAAGACGGGAAGACTCGCCAACACAGCCGAACCTATGAAGGCCAGCGGCACTGCCCGGTAGTCGTGGAACAGGTCAGCGGACGCACCGAAATGGTCACCGATCAACTTGGCAGCCAGCACCGTGATGGTCATCACCAGAATTGCAGACCACGACGCAGCATTTGCTGTGGCCAAGGCGGCGGCAGCGACCGGGTTCTTGACCCTGGCGCAAGACACAAACAACAAGTAGGCGATGACGCACGCAGCGACGAACTGGACGACGAATCCGGCCACGATCAGGCCCGTCGAA
Source organism: Propionibacteriaceae bacterium (assembly GCA_009781145.1). Taxonomy (GTDB): domain Bacteria; phylum Actinomycetota; class Actinomycetes; order Propionibacteriales; family Propionibacteriaceae; genus WRGV01. The sequence continues at coordinate 1,584 of WQYR01000112.1, forward strand.
AGGTGCGTATTGAACCCTGGCACATCGCTTTGCCAGAAGCGATGCCACATGGCGGCAACGCTGACAATCACCATGATCTGCGATGCGAACAAGCCCCACCGGTACATCACCCGCACCCACAGGTAATTCCCGAGGACGATGGCGACCGTCGCAACCATCTGGAAGACGAGCAACAGGGCGAGTCGGTCGTCCTCCAAGCGGGCGAAGTAGGCGTGCGTGATCGAGATGACCATGCCAGTGTGAGCCAGGATGGCCACCAGCAGCGAGTTGGTCTGCTTTGAGAGCAACTGCCCCACAACTATCCACGCGGCAAACAAGATAAGTGCGACGATGTCATTGATGGCGTGGAAGAAAAGCTGCGTCACCATTATCGCTATGAACAACCCGCCCAGACCGGTGCCGATCAGTGCCTGGCTGAGAATCGTCGTCCGCCGGTGATTGAGCACGTAGCCGAGGCCACCGATAGCCAAACTAATGACGAACATCAGCGCGATCTTCACCGCGTCGGTGAGGTGGGGCACCACGAGGATGCCGAGGAAGATCAAGCCGATGAGGCCCAGCACCGCTGCGATCAGCGGCAAGATGTTGCGGCCGAGGAAACCCTCGTTGAGGTTCCACCGACGAGGCTGTTTTGGCGCAGACGCGACAAAGACTGGTGCCGGCGCAAAAATCGGTGCCTGGGCGGTGAACACCGGCGCCGGAGCAAAGCCTGGTGCTGGAGCGGGGACTGGAGCAATTACCGGACCAAATGCTGGGGCAGGAGCACCAATCGGCGCGGGAGTAATGATCGGTTCCGGTGCAGCAACTGGTTCTGGCGGTGGCGAAACGGGTGCGAACGCAGACCAGCCATTGGCATACGGGGCTACCGGCACCGGTTGAGGCGCCATGACTGGAGCCGACATCTGAGGCGCCATGCCCAGCACGCTTCGCAGTTTTCTTATTTCGGTGCGCAGTCCGCTGATTTGTGTCATCATGACGATGATCAGCACCAGCACCACGAATATCAGGAAACCTTCGAAAGCCATGTCAGTCTCTTTCTATTGAGTTGAATGTGGGCATCAGGTCGTCGATGTCGAACGACGCCGCGACCCAGGTACGGTCATGAGTTAGCAGGCGATAGTGCTGCGATATGGTGTTCTGCTCGATGATGTAAGACTCGTTGCTCGCCACCGTCTCCCACCAAAGGCCACCCGACGCAGGGGTCGGCACTGGCGCGCCGTCCCTGGCCATCACCGGCAGGATCCCCAGCGGGGAGCCGTCGAAGGCTGCGGCCAATACCTGCGAATTCGGGAAGCATGCACACAGGGCCACCGCTCCGCTCCAGCCGAGCGTGCGCCGTCCCTTTTCGATGTCGACCAAGGTCTTCTTCGACATGCCTATCGCGTAGGCCATGGCATCCTGGGTCATGTCTGCCTCCGCACGAACCAGGCGCAGCCTGGCATCGCACATCTCGACAAATGTCACCCGGTCCACGGTTCCTCCTGATCCAGATAGTGTAAATTTACACTTTTTGGATCGGATGTCAAGTCGCGTCGAGTCTTATGTCCCCGTCTCGCCTGAGGTTTGCTCCAGCGCCGATCTCGCGCCGTCCAGCCACTGCTGGCAGATGTCCGCCAGCTTCTCGCCGCGTCGCCACAGTTCGACGGACTCGGTCAACGGTGCGCCGCCGGACTCCAACGCTGCCACCACCTCTGCCAACTCTGCTCGGGCCTGTTCGTAGCTCATTTCGGGGGCACTGGGCTCATTCTTCGTCGCCATGGTGGTTCCTTTCTTCAGCCTTCTCAAGTTTCTCGACGCGGGTGTCCAGCCCACCGTCGGCCAGCATCAGGTGAACACCAGCCCCCACGCTCACCTGCTGGACGGACGTCAGCGGTTCTCCGGCGGTCGTCGCAATCGCGTAGCCGCGTCGCAGCGTCGACCGGGGCGACAGCGACCGGCATTGCGCCAAGGCGTGGTCCAGTCCGCGCTGCTCGTCGCCGACGTGCCGCGCTAACGCCTCGCGGATGCGCCGGCGTGCCAGGCTGACCTGCTCGAAATGCGGGCCGAGCGTGGCCGCGGCATCGCGGACGGCCGGGCGCGAGCGCATCTGGTCCAGCCAGGCCTGTTCCACTTGGACTCGTCCCAGCAGGGTGCGGCGCAGCCGCGCACGGGCGTCCGATACGGCCTGGGCCTCTGCCGCCACGTCCGGCACGATGCGCTTGGCGGCATCCGTCGGGGTGGACGCCCGCAAGTCGGCAACGAAATCGAGGATCGGGGTGTCGGGCTCGTGCCCGATGGCGCTGACGACGGGCGTCTTGACCGCCGCGACCGCCCGTATCAGGCCCTCGTCCGAGAACGGCAACAGGTCTTCAAGCGAGCCGCCGCCCCGGGCGATGACGATGACGTCCACGTCCGGTTCGGTATCCAGATCAGCCAGCGCCGTCATCACCTCAGCCGCCGAGTTGACGCCTTGCATAAGCGCGTGTCGCACATCGAACCGCACCCCCGGCCAACGCAGCCGGGCGTTCGTCAGCACGTCGCGCTCGGCCGCCGAATCGGCGCCGGTGATCAGTCCGATGCACTGCGGCAGGAAGGGCAGCCGCTTCTTGCGGGACGGGTCGAACAGCCCCTCTGCCGCCAGCTTGCGCTTCAGCGCCTCAAGCTGGGCCAGCAACCGTCCCTCCCCCGCCAGCCGAATTTCCGAGCACTCGAATGTCAGCTCGGCGCGCTGAGGGTAGACGTGGGGCGTCAGCCGAGCCACCACCATCGATCCCTCCGCCATCGGGCCGGCCGCATCCAGCACGCCGGATGTACAGGTGACAAGGGCGGAAACGTCAGAGGATGTGTCGCGCAGGCGCAGGAACTGGGTTGGTGCCTGGCGCCGGCGCAGCTCTATCACCTGCGCCTCGACCCACACCCAACCGCACCGCTCGACCCAGGCTTTGACCTGCCCGACGATGAGGCCTAGTGGCGCGGCGGTCTCGGCAGTTGATCCTAGTTTGTTCGCCACTATGTCACCGTAGCGCTGGCGGTAGGGCGAAATGAAGGGTTTCCTCAGTGGTGCGCAACTCTTGGGCGTCCGGCCAACCGTGGGCGGTCAACCAATCGATCACGCCGACGACGAGATCCTCAGGCACGGACGCTCCACTGGTGACGCCCACCTTCTCGACATCGTCGAACCAGGCATCGTCGAGGTCCTCCGCGGAATCGACGCGGTGGGTGGCCGCGCCAGACGTGCGGGCGACCTCCACCAGACGCATCGAGTTGGACGAATTGGCCGATCCGACGACAATGACAAGCTGGCACCGCCCAGCCAACTCCCTCACCGCCTGTTGACGGTTTTGCGTCGCGTAACAAATGTCGTCGCTGGGCGGGTCGATCAGACGCGGGAATCGCGCCCTCAACGCCGCCACGGTGGCGTGGGTCTCGTCCACACTGAGCGTCGTCTGGCTCAGCCAGGCAACCGGCTGGTCGAGCGGCAGCGGCAGGGCAGCGACATCCTCGGGGGTCTCGACCAGGTACATGCGGTCGGGTGCCTCACCCATCGTCCCCTCGACTTCCTCGTGGCCGGCGTGGCCGATCAGCACCACCGGGCACGTCAGGCGAACGGCCTCCCGGTGCACCTTCGTCACCAGCGGGCAGGTGGCATCGATGACGTTCAGGCCCCTAGACGCCGCCTCGTCGCGCACCGCCGGGCTGACACCGTGGGCCGAAAACACCACTGTGGCGCCAGTCGGCACCGCGTCCAGTTCGTCGACAAACACGGCGCCTTGGGCGGCCAGACGGGCCACCACATGCTTGTTGTGGACGATCTGCTTGCGCACATACACGGGCTGGCCATACCGCTGCAGCGCCAAGGCGACGACCTGGGTCGCCCGGCCAACGCCGGCGCAATAGCCCCGCGGGCTGGCCAACCAAAGCTCTCGTCCCATGGTTACAGTCTATGTGCGGTTCATACCCTTGCTGCTTTGGTGGTTCCTGGTTTGGTTGGCTGGCTTGCCGGTGTTGGTTACGCGTGTTGACAGTGACGGTGTGTGTTGGTCGCAGAGTCAACCGTCGCGTCCCGCGCTGTGCTGTCATGTAAGGGGCTGACGCGGC
>WQYR01000113.1 GCA_009781145.1 Propionibacteriaceae bacterium
CCACCGGCCCCGGGCTGGTACAGCCCGTCAGCAGGGCGGCCGCTAACAGGCCCGCCACGCACATGGAGAAGAACTTCGGCATCAATGCCCCCCGATCGTCGGTGAAGATACGAGTAACCATCTTGACATTTTCGGCACCCCAAAATCAGGACTCAAGCCAGCATCTGTGGATAACTCAAGCAATTCGTTGGGTGTCGGCATGGCGGGGTCCGATAGGCTGGGCATCATGACCCCAACTGCATCGCATCCCAGGCTTTCCGGGCTGGCCCGGTGGGCGTTTTTCTGGACGCTGTTCATCGGCCTTGGCGCTGTGCTCGGCACCGGCATGATGTGGACGGCTCCCAACAAGTTCGGCATGGGGCCGCTGCTTGACCAGATGCGGGCGAACCTTCCCTTGGGCGACGTGTTCTTCACCAGCTTCACCTGGCCGGGTGTGTTCCTGCTTGTCATCATCGGGTTGCCGAACTTGGTCGAGGCCATCCTCATAATGCGTCACCACCGCGTCGCCCCCGTCGGGGCTGTGGCGTGCGGCGTCATTTTGATTGTCTGGACGCTGATCGAGATTTTCTGGGCGTTCGGGCCCAACTTTGCGTCCTACCTCTATCTGGTTCTTGGGCTCGCCCAAGCGGTGATGGGAGTGCTGTGGATGCGTCGCCGGTAGGCGCAGGCGCCTACAAGTAGGCGCGGGCGGCCTGGACGGCTTGCCCCGCATAGCCGCCGCCGAAAAGCACGGTGTGCACGAGTAGTGGGTACACCTGGTGCAGGCCAATGAGGCCACGCCAGCCGTCCGGCAGATGTGACGACGCTGCCTCGTAAGCAGCGAAAACCCGTTCCAGGTGCGGCGCGCCGAACAGCGCAAGCATTGCCAGGTCGCTCACCCGGTGGCCGCCGTGGGCCGACGGATCGATCAAGACGCCCCCGGCCTCAGTGAAGACAACATTTCCCGCCCACAGGTCGCCGTGTAGCCTGGCTGGCGGGGCGTCGTCATCGAAGACGCCAGCCACCAGACGCCCAACCAAAGCTTCCATGACCCGCAGCCCGCCCGTACCCAACGCGGCAACGGCTTGTGTCGCGTACGGCCAGACGCGCTGTTGCCCAAAGAACACGCCCCAGGCGACCTCCGGGCTGGTGGTCATCGGCAGGTCGGCGATGAAGCTGGGGCCGTCATAGCCGGTTGGCGCCACCCCGAAAGCGGACGCCCCGGCGTTATGCGTCACCGCCAACTGCGCTCCGAAAGCCTCGGCGGCAGTCTTCGTCGCAGGGACGGGTGTCAGCCGCTCCAGGGTGATGGACGTCCCCGTCCAATCGGTAACTTTGACGACGGGCGCGCCGCCGTCGACACGCAGCCAGTCGAGGCCCGCAGCCTCGGCTTTGAACAGGCCTTCCGGCGCGCCACTACGCTGCTTGACGAAATGCTCGCTCATGACGGATCCAGTCACGACTGACGGAGCCAGTCGAGCAGGCCTGGCATGGCGCGTTTCAGCTCGTCCAGGGTGACATCAAAGGCCGAACTTGGGCCGTACCAGGGGTCGTCGATGCCCGCGCCCGGTGGGGCTGTCGGGTCGAACGATCTCATCAACACCCGGTTGTCCGCGTCGGGCACCAGGCGGCGCATGCGGTCGATGTGAAGTTGCTCCATGGCGACAACCAAATCAGCCTGACGGATCTCGTCCGCCGTGATTTGGTGCGCCCGGTGGTGGGACGCGCGATAGCCGTGAGACTCCAATGCCCGCGCCGCCCGACGATCCATGGGGTTGCCAAGCTCCTCGGTGGACGTGGCGGCAGAGCTGAATTGTGCGTTCAGGCCGACGTCGCGGGCCATACGCTCGGCGACGCGCTCAGCCATCGGTGATCGGCAGATATTGCCCCAACAGACAAACACGATGTGAGGCACGGCGTCAGAAATCACTCTGACAGTCTGCCAGAAGCGGCCCGTCGGTCTCTACGTCGAGATATCAGTTCGCGTCCATCTGGGACGCCTCAGGTGGACGCAAACTGATATCTCGCGGGTGTTGGGCAGGCTCCAGACCCCTGAAGGTTGCAAGAACCATCACCGGACGCCAACAACCACCCAAAACCCTTGCCCTGATCATTGAAAAATGAATGATCGCCACCTACACTTCACGCAAGCACTCGAACCGAGGGCGGGAATCGAAGCCTGAAGTGTCGCAGGTCGCAGCGGTAGTTGCCGAGGTGGGCCGAAAGGCCCACCGTCGCAGGACACAGCTCGCGAGGCGCCAATGTTGGGCCACGCCGCCACCGCGTTCACATGCGACCGCAGACCACCCCGCGACCACGGGACCAGGGAGCCTACGATGTCGACATCGAAACGTCCTATTGCAATACTTCTCAGCGTGCTTGTGGCCCTTGCTGGCTTTGCAGCCTTGACGCCGGGCCAGCCGGCGGTGGCGACGCCCGCCCCGTCCATCGACAAGGTGACGGATCCGCCAACCATGCACGAGTTCCCCGGGAAGACAGCCGACCATTACATGAGTTCGCGGTTTCCCGGGCGCATCTGGGTCGACAAGACCATCCTCGACCAGGAAGGGCTCGATGAGGCAACCAGCCTGTTGCCCGTCAAGCCCAAACCGATAACCCTGAAAGACGACGAGCTTGCCGTCGTCTTGTCTGCGCGCGGATCGACCCGACACGTCAGCGGTCAGTTCCAGGTGCCGATCGATCTGGTGATCGTGCTTGACAACTCGCGTTCAATGGCCCAGTGCGTCACGTCGGACTCATACTGCGACGGGCCCACCACGTACAAGAATTCGCGTGCCTACGCCATGACTGAAGCCGTCAACGACGCTATCGGAATCATCATGGAGAACAACGCCGCCAACCGGGTGGCCATCACCCAGTTCGGTACCGGCGCCGGCACCCTTTACACCTTGTCAACCCCGCGCCTGGTGACCGGCACGTCCAGCTACGTCACGTTGTCGGCCCCAACCACCAGCGGCGGCACCATGACATTCCGCACAGCTACAAACTCGATGACCATCGGGCAGGTCGGCACGACGGTGCAGTCGACGAACATCCAGCTTGGTATCGCCGTTGGCATGGGCATTCTCGCCACCCAGAAGTCAGCCGACGTGTCTGGCTTCAACCAGCGCATACCCAACGTCTTGATCTTCACTGACGGCGAGCCCACACTCTCATCCACGGCGCCCACCTGGTGGAACGTCTCCACCAGTTCCGGCACCCATGGGCCCTCCACCCCCGGCGGAACCCAATACTTCGGCAACGGGTTCAAGGCCGCACTGACGGCGTCCTACCTGAAGAACAAGATCACCGACACCTACAACGACGCCAAATACAACAGCGAAATGACGATGTCACCAGTGGCGACGCACGTCTACACCGTCGGGTTGGGCATTCCGGGGTTGACGACGGACGGCCGCGATCTTGCCTGGGCGACACTTGACCCGTCGTCCCAGCTTGGCCTGAACACCAACACCATGAACAAGGGTTTCACCAGCGCCTGGGATGCCTACTCTGCCTCGGCGACCGCATCGGTGGTTGTGCCGGTGGCGGCCGGCACCAGCTACACGGTCACGCATCCCACGGGAGCGGACGCAGTGTTCGACCCGATGCTCTTCAAGTCCGGCATTCAGTACAACGACGCCACCTACACGCCCATCACCACCGACGACCTGATCGATGTGTTCAAGACAATCGCCCATAACATCATCGACGCGTCCCCGAACTTCCCGCTCGAAGTCGAGACAAGCTCGCCCGGTTCGTCTGGCTACGTCACCTTCGTCGACCCGTTGGGCTCGTTCATGCGGGTGACCGACATAACTCGCATTTCCTTGTGTCCGGCCGCCCGTGACGTCATCGACTTCAATGGGGAAATGGTCGAATGCCAGCACGTCTTCTTCGACGACCCCGTGGCCACCAACCTTGGCGGCGGTGTGACGAAATACACCTTCGAGGGGAAAGTCGCGGCCAGCATCGTGGCCGGGGAGATGGATTTGAGCAATGTGATCATCACGGTGCGCAGATACCAGTCGCTGGCACGAGGCGATGAGGTGACGGTTCAGATTCCGGCGGCGCTGCTACCGCTGCGGGACTCGCACATCATCGTCGACAAAGAGGGCAAGCCGCAGGAGATGATCCAATACGTGGCCCACCCATTGCACCTGTATTACAAGGCGGCCCCGAAGCCGGGGGTTCTGGACGCCCTGGCCAACCCGATTTCGCTTAACGTCGGCGGTTCGCAGGACGGCACCGCGCTGTCGGCCTACATCGCAGAAAACAAGACGGCGAACGGCAAGGTGCGCTTCTATACGAACTACTTCGAGGTGGACGCTCAAGGCATCGCCCGTGGGGGTACAACCGCATCCTGGCGCCCCAGCGAGCTGAATGACTACTACCGCTTCAGCTTCAACACACCGCTGTACACAGACCAGGCGCTGACAAAACCACTCACCAAGGCACAATGGGACGCAATGGCCCCCGACGACACGGTGTGGTATTACATCGTCGAGTACGTCTACACCGACCGCACGCAAGCACAGGTGGAAAAGCTGCTGCCCGCGCAGCACACCACGAAACGTCTGCTGGAAAAGGGTGTCGCAATCACCAAAGGTCCAGGCGTGGTGCAGCAAGGCGGCTTCATGGTCGCACAGGCAGATCTGTACGACCTGGCACGCCCCGGCCAGCTGGATCACCCCAAGTGCCTCGACCTGACCTGGCTGAATGGCAACCCTGTGTGCCAGGACCCGGCTGGTTTGCCAGCATTGGGCAACCTGACCGGGACCGCCAACATGGTTCGTGACCTAACCTACGAGTCCGATGTCCTGTTCACCACGCTGGGCAACAACGGCTACATTGCCTCGCCCATCCCCGGCGCGTTGACCATTCGCAAGAGCGTCCGCGAGGCCAACGGCCTGAGCCCCGATCCTAAGGCGGTGTTCTCGATGGTCGTGGACATCCGCGGTGCCGATGGGCAGATGCTGGAGGGACCGTTCCGCTACACAATCGTCGACCGCAACGACACCACAGAGCCTGCTGTCGTCGGCCAGTACACGCCTGGCGCGACGCTGGAGATGCGCGGCAACCATCAGACCACAATCGTCGGCCTGCCAGAAGGCGCGACGTACACCGTCTCGGAGCCGGCCAAGCTCCTGCCGCCCGGGTACACGTTGACCAGCATCACGGGTGACACCGGCACCGTCACTCAAGACGGTACCGCGTCACTTGCTGTTGTCACGAACACCTATGAGCCGACATCGGTGACGGTCAGCGGCTCGCCGATTGTCACCAAGGTCCTTGAGGGGCGTGAATGGGCCCCCACCGACTCGTTCCAAGCGATCATGTGTCCAGAGAATGGGGACACCTCGGCCTGCGAGTTCTCGCAGTTTGTCGCCCAGGGGGAGGGCCACGTTGCGCCCTTCTCGCCGCGCACCTTCACGGCCCCCGGCACATACAGCTTCATGATCATCGAGGACGACGACACCCGCATCGAGGGCATCTCGTATTCCGACGCCATCTACCGGTGGACGGTGGTGGTGACGGACAACGGCCTCGGCAAGCTGACGTACACGGAATCACTGGTCCAACTGCGCGCAGACGACTCGACGTCGATCAACCCGCCGGCAAA
>WQYR01000114.1 GCA_009781145.1 Propionibacteriaceae bacterium
AGGAAGTTGTAGTCGCCTTCAGCGTTGGTCACGCGTGTGCCTTCGTAGGTGTATGCGCCGCTGACATCCATGTAGATCGCAACCGTCTGGTTGGGCACCGCGAAGCCTGTATCGGTGTCGTACACCCGGCCTTGGATATCGAAAGCGGTCTGACCCGAGGCCATGTCGTACGCCTGAGTGTTGTTTGTACCGGTGACCACAGCTAGGTTTGTGCCGTTGACACTCAGTGGCGTCGGGGTCGACCCGTCCGGGATGTTGTAGATCAACCCCGACATGGGGTCGATCCGCACGATTTCCGTGCCGCCGTTTCCTGCGCCGGTAATGGCGAACAGTGAGCCGTTGAAGAACGCCATGCCGTAGGCATAACTAGTTTCGCCTGGGCTAAGCGGCGTCACCCCGTCATAGCCAGTACCCTGGTAGACCGTGGTTGATGGATGCGCCGCCTTCAATGGCTCAACCAGTTCATACTTCCACGGCATACCGGATGCGCGGCTCGGCACCACACGCACGAGCCAGTCGTACAGCAAGCCCTCGTTGGACGGGTTTACTCCCCAACTTGGCACCGACATGTTTGACTCGACGACGAGGTAAGCGTTCCCGTTGGCGTCCAAGGCCATATCGGAAGCCACATAACCGCTGGCGCCGCACGACACGCCCGACGTAAAGATGTTGTCCGTGCCTGTCTGCGGGGTGTTGGCGCTGCCGCTCATGGGCTGAATTTGACCGGAGAAGTTGTAGTGGCCGGTGTTCGGGTCGAAGATCATCATCGGGTAATCGCTCAAGCAGGTCAGTTCCCCACCGCCGAAGTAGATTTCTCCCGTACCCTGGAATACCTCGCCGCCCGACCAATAATTGAAGGAGTTGTCGGTCGCGTTTTCACCGAAGTAGGTTGGCAGCGGTATCGCCGTGTACTGCGTTCCGGTGGCCCCATTGGCAATGCGGAAGAGGGGCTCCACCGTGGCGACATTGTTCCCGCCCTGAGCAATGGGATAGCCCCAGGGGTTGGTGATCCACGGTGCAGAATCGGCTATTCCGGTCACACCTGACGTGTTCAAGGCTGTCAGAACAGCGTTGCCGATGTCGTCGGTGTAGCTCCAACCGTACGCGTATTGCGTGCGTCCGTAGCTGCTGCCGTCGGCCTTCGAATTTGCGTCCACGGCAAGCGTGCTTATGAAGTTGCCCGGGTATGGGTTCGGTGTACCGAAGTCAATTGGGTCGGGCGGGGTGGATGTGGCATTTGAACCACTGTCAGTCGGACCCCACGAGTCGATGGCGCCACTTGTCACGGTGGCGCTGAGGCCAGAGCCACTGGTGGGCAATGTGCCAACACCCCACGTGCCGAAAGTCGACGCGTAAAGAAGCTCGTTGCTGATCTGGAAGGGCCGGGTGATGCTGTTCGAAGAGTCGTACCACGCGCCATCGGTTCCAGCCGTGCCCATATCGTTACCCGAGGCCGCCATGTCGGACCAGAAGTTGCCGATTGTGGCACCGTTTGGCATCGTTGCTTGCGCCTGTGCGGCGCCAACTGCTTGGCCGAACAGACCACCGCCTAGTGCCAGCGCTATGGTGGCTAAAAGGGTGACGGGGTTGCGCCAGCGCCCCCCTCTTTCAGCCACGGTGCGAGAACTTACCCCTGAATATGACAACATGTCATTCTCCCAGTTTCTGTGTGGCCAGCCCTTGTGACCACACCTGGATCGCGCCCTTTAGCGATCCGCATACCAGCGTTCCAGCACAGTAGAAGGGCAGTCAATCCAAAACTGCAAATTTGGGCTACGTCTCGCCGTTTTTGGCAGGCTCTCTGGCGCCGATGGCGTATCGACCCAAGTCAATCGGCAAATGCCGCTTGGTAAAGATTTGATAAAGAATGGGGGTAGGGGTATAAAAAAAGCAATGCCCTCGCCTTGATGATCGGGGTAGCAGATCATCTGGCGAGGGTATTGCCTGTTTGCGAGAGTCACCTTAAAGGGCTTTGGTTGACTCTCTGGGGCTAGCCGCTCACGGGGGGTCGCGCCTAGTCATCTATGCGGCGGGCGCCTCCTCACGGCGGCGGATGGCGGCGATTGCCACCACTACGCCTCCGAGACCGAGCCCGCCTGCTGTTCCTGCGCCCGCGCTTAGGCCTGCGGCTGAAACGCCACCGGTTGTAACGACCGGGTTGATTGTCACGGCTACCGCCGCCGACGGAGTACCGAGGTTGCCGGACTTGTCAGTTTCCTGAGCAGTCAGGTTATGCGTCCCGTTGCTCAATGGGCTGGCCGGGGTGCAACTCCACGTGCCGGTTGTCGACACCGTGGTGGTGCAAACCGTCGTGCCATCGCTGTCCTTCACCGTGATCTTGTCACCCGATGCCGCACCGGTACCGCTGATCGTCGGCGACTGGTTGCTTGACGGCGCCACCGGGTTGATGGTTGGCGGTGTCGTGTTGACATTCAGCGCGATGCCATTGCCAGGCAGTTTGCCACCCGTGGCATCTATCACCGTCGGGGTCAACATGATGCTGCCGGAAGGCAGATCAGCCGTCGGGGTGCAACTCCAAATACCATTGGCCGGAACGTTCGCGGTGCAAACCACAATCGTCTTCGTCGGATCCTTGGGGTCTTGAGTTGTCACTTGGACAACCGTCGGGTGGGTCGGGTCGTTGCTGTAAGGCGCGGTACCCGAGATCGGCGGCTTCGCCACGACGACTGTCGTCTTGTCCAGCGGCTTGTCGATGGTCGGCTTGGTGTTGGTGAGCGTCACCGTAATCGGCAAACCTGGGTTGCTGCCGCCCGCGGTGTCCTTCACGACCGGCGTCAGCTTGATGTCGCCTGGGTCTGGAACCAGAACACCCGGTGCGGGTGTGCAGCTCCAAGAGCCGTCAGGGTTGACGCTCGCGGTGCAAACCACAATCGTCTTGGTCGGGTCATTCGGATCCGGGATGGTCACATCCACGGTCGTCGGGTTGTTCGGGTCAGGGCTGTAAGGAGCGCTGCCCGGGCCACCCGTGATCGGCGGGTTGTCGGCGACCACGGTCGAGCCGTCCACCGGGCCACTGATCGTGGCCGGCGTCTTGTCGATCGTAATGCTCTTCGGAGCGGACGGATCCGAGGTGTGGCCAGCAGGATCCGACTCGGTCGCCGTGATGGACGGGGTCGTCCGCGTGCCGGTGCTTGGCAAGGCGGTCGGGTCAGGCGGCGTCGTGCTGGTGGTCCGGTTGCAAGACCACTTGTAGTCAGGCGCTGGCCCAACAGTGGCGGTGCAGTAGACCTTGCCGTTGCCGTCCTTGACGGTGATGGTGTCGCCTTCCTTGGAACCCGTACCACTGATGGTCGGGTTGTCGGTGACAACCGTGCCGTTAGGCCCGGTGATCGTCGGCGTAGGCGGATCCCACGTCACGGTGCCGGACATCAGGTTGCCGTTGCCATTGTTGGGTGACGTGTAGGTGCCGCCGAACGTCACCGTCTCAGGTGTCGTATCGGTCGCCGTGGCGGTCGCCCAACCATCGGTACCAGTCGGGTTGATGACCATCGCGAACACAACCGGGGTTGCCGGGTTGCGCGTCATGTTGATGGTAACACCGGCGATCGGGTTGCAATCCTTGTCAGTCATGCGCACCTTCAGGCCCTCAGTGACCCCACTCTTCACCACGGCGTCCGTGGAGAGCGTCGGGCTGGCAGCCGTCAAGTCGTAGGCGTAAACCTGCGTAGACTGCACCATCTGGCCATTTACGTCGCAGATGGGGTTGTCACCCGGGCCGGCCTGGAAGGGAACCGGCACAATGTCAGGCGCACCAACTGCCGTACCGTTGAGGAACGCCTCGACGGTGTAACCCGGATCGGCCACCTTGGATGTCAGAGTCGACACGAACGTACCGGCCGTCGGGCCTGCGGTGATGGCGCTTGCCTTCACATCACTACTGGATGGCGTGATCGTGAAGTTGCTGGCACTCACCAATGACGGATCGGTCACGACGTTGCCGTACTTGTCCATAGCGGTGATCGTGCAGGTGTAGTAGTTCGCACCATCGGAGTTACCGTTGGCGATCGGGGCGGGGGGCGCCGTAGCCGTGGTGTGCGGTGTGCACACGAGCGTCGACTTATCCGCTCTGGGGTCTATCGCTGTGAACGTCACCTGAACGTCACCGATGTAGGTGCCCGTCGCGCGGACGTTGATCGTCTCGGCGGCGGTGTCCGTAATCGTGACGGTGGCGTGACCGTTGACGGTCGCCACCCCGGTGCTCGGTGTCGTGAACGTGGCCGAGCCCATCACAGGTGTTGGCGCACCTGGCGGGTTCTGGTACAACGCCGGGGTCAAACCGGTGGCACCGGTGAACGCGAAGGTCACCAAGTCGCCATCGATCGGGTTGCACCAGGTGTCAGTCACGAATGCATCCACGATGACGGTTGCGTCCACGCCCGCAGACGTGGGGCTCGCCGTCAGGGTCGTGCCCTTTGTGCTGCCGCACATCCAGGCCGGGCCGTCATGGGGGGCGCCGGGCTTGAAGGTGATGGCCGCTGGCAACAGGTTGCCACTGATCGACTTTGTCGCACCTGGCGCTGAGAAGTAATTGCCAGCCACGTGAGCCGTCTCGGCCTTTGTGTCACGGATAGTGCCAGAGGCCATGCCATCGGAATCGGTCGTGGACTGGGTGGTCTGGATGACCGCCGGGCCTTGGCTGGCAGGCGTGCCCTCAGTGAAGTTCACTGTGAGACCGCGCACCGGGTTGCAACCCTGGTCGAACAGGTACGTCCGGTAGGCCTGCGTCGCCGTGTCGCTCGCCGTCGGGTTGGCCGTGATCATCGGCGCCTTCGGGGTCTTCGTGGACGCGGGGTCCGCGACGAACGGGTACGGGTACACCTGAGTCGACGTCGCCGTGTAACTCGCACCATCAACGATAATCACGCAGTCGATGATGATCGGGTCACTCGGGGTGAACAGCGACGGCGCAGCCGTCGTCGACGTCCAAGTACCGATACCCGGGTCAGTCGGCGCCGACGCGTAGATCGCGGTTGCCACACCGGCAATGTCAATCTTGGCGGTGATCGAAGCGACCTCAGCCTTGGCGTCGGTGAACGTCGTCACAGCGTTACCCGCAGCAGTGTTAACCGTCGCGGCGCCAGTCAGGCTGGCCGTCGTCTGGTTGACACTGAACGTCACCGGAACGCTACCCACCGGGTTGCAATACTGGTCGGTGATGTAGGCCGTAGCCGTCGAGTTCGTCTCAATCTCTTGCGGCGAAGTCGCCTTCAGATGCGTGCCATTGACATGACCTTGGGTGCCATCCGGGCAAGTACCCGGAACCTCAGGCACAGGGCCACTGGCGGTGAACGTCACATTGGTCGTGCCGTCATCACCATTGGTCGTCATGGCTATATGCGATGTCGGATCGGTGTAGGCCACCTTTGACGTTATGTTCGTCGTCTCGGCGACCCTATCGGTCTCGTAGGCTGTCGCCACGCCATTAGCGTTCGTCGTGTACGAACCAGTGGTCGTCGTGGTGAACGTGCCATTCTTGTCCTGCGTGAATGTCACCGTGGCGCCAACAACCGGGTTGCACTGG
>WQYR01000115.1 GCA_009781145.1 Propionibacteriaceae bacterium
CAGTTCCAGGCGGCCGGCTCGGACGACGCCGATTCCCCGGTCGAGGCGCCCGCGCCGAAGCCGGGCGCGCGCGGGATGGGTCGCATGGGCCGCTAGGGGTTTGACACATGATGGCGCCATGTTTGATAGGCCAATTGTGAGTTTCTCCTTCATCCCTGCGGCTACGCGCAGGGCAGGCTCTGCGCGAAACCTTTAGCCCTGCGCGTCAGTCGCAGGGGTAGTGAAGTCGCAGGATCTGGCAGATGCCGCGCCGGCAACTTTCGGACGGTAACCACCAAGGCCGTTTTAACTACGACCAATGGTCTCAATGGTCCTTCACAGGGTGTTATCATTTTCCTCAAAGCTGATGCCTCATATCGCCATGACTCATCGGCTTGATTATTGCGCCCTTCTTGATGCCCGAAAGGCATACCATGAGAGTCTCCTTGCGCCACCCAGTAACTGCAATTTGCGCGTTCGCACTCACCGTCGGAACCGGATGGCTGGCGGCACCTGTTGCCTCCGCCGACCCAGGCGGTGGCCAAACACCGCCCGTCACTACCCCCAGCGCCCAAACAGGCGGTGCACCAACCGGTGCGGTCGACGTGAGACTCATCACCGGTGATGTGGTACACCTGCAGGACGGCACCGTAGCAAGCGTCACCCCTGGGCCGCGCTCCAATGGCCAGCACGCTGTTTTCTCAATCAACGTCGCAGACGACCAGACCTACGTCATCCCATCAGATGTCACAGGGCTACTGGGCGACTCCTTGGACAAAGAGCTGTTCAACGTAACCAAACTGGCGTCATACAAGCTCGACCCGGACGAGGGCGTGCCGGCGGTGGTCACCGGAATGCCGATGACGCGCACGCGGGCAGCGACGCCCGGCTGGCAGGTCACGGAGACCTTGGGTGCGCTGCAGGCCCAGGTTGGGGTTGCTGATGCCAACACCGACGACGGGCCCGCGCCAGCGTGGGGTCTGATCAACCAGGTGGCGGCGTCTTCAAGCACCACTTCGAAGGTGTGGTTGGATCAGCAATACCAGTTCACCAAAACATCGGTCGTGCAGCTGACCATGGCGCCCACCGTGCCGCCCTGGATGAGCTTGATTGGGGCTGACGTTGCCCACGATGATGGCTTCACTGGCACCGGCGTCACCGTGGGCGTCGTCGATTCGGGCATCGACATGAGCCATCCAGATTTCGCCGGCCAGACGATCCACGCCCAAGACTTCACCGGTTCCGGTTCCGCCTACGACGCCATCGGTCATGGGACAGCGGTCGCATCGGAGATTATCGGCACCGGTGCCGCATCGGCCGGCACCTACGTCGGGGTCGCCCCCGGTGCGACTCTGGTTGATGCCAGAGTCATTGACTCCAACGGTGGAGCAACAGATTCCGCTATCATGGCGGGCCTGGAATGGGTAGCCCAGCAAGGTGCGTCTGTCATCAACATGAGCCTGGGCGACTCCTCCAATATCGACGCTGGCTCGTCGCTCTTGAGCCAGTTCGTCAATCAGGTATCGGATCAATACGGCTGCCTCATCGTGGTCGCTGCCGGCAACTGGGGGACGCAGACCATTATCGCGCCGGCTTCAGCCAACAAGGCATTGACGGTGGGCGCAACCCTTCAGGACGGAACTCTCGCCTGGTTCTCCTCGACTGGGCCTCGCCGCGGTGACGGCGCCGTAAAGCCCGAGATCATGGCACCCGGCGCCGGCACGGTGACCCGCGACGGCCAAGGCAATGTGACGGACTCGACAGGTATTGTCGTAGCGGCTGCCGGGACGGGCACCTATACGTCCGCCGACCGGGGCACCTCGATGGCCGCGCCGCTTGTCACCGGGGCCGCAGCGCTGCTGAAGCAGGCCAACCCGACAATTAGCAGTGAGGCGATTCGGGCCACGCTCATGGCTTCGGCCAAGCCACTGCCGGATAGTTCCAGCGTGTTCGAACAAGGTGCCGGATTGCTTGACATTCCAGCCGCATTACACCAGACGATCACAACCAGCCCGACGCAGCTCAACTTTGGTGAGATGACCGAACCATACGCACCCACCTCAACACAGACACTAACCTATGTGAATCAGGGCACGACCGACGAAACGATGACGCTGACCGGGAGCCTTGTGTTCACAACCAGCCTCGGCCAACCAACCGATACCTATCTCCCAGTTGCCCCGCCGACCGGCCCGCGAGTCCCCGCACAACCCTCATCCGACAGCATTTTCTTTTCACATAGCACCATAACGATTCCCGCTGGCGGAACTGCGTCTGTGGATGTCACCGTCCACCCCGCGGCCTCCAGCGCCGGATACATCGGGGGATACGTCACGGCGACTGGCGGCGGAACGACGCTGCGCACGCCCGTCGGCTGGCAAAACCAGTCGGGTACTTTCAACCTCACAATCACCGCAACTGACGACAACGGAACGATAGCCTATCCATCTGGGGACATCATCGGCGTTATGAATCTCAATACGGGCGAATCATTCGACGTGGTGCCAACTGGGGTTACCACCACCGTCGCAGTGACCCCGGGCGACTATGCGATCTTCGCCTATCTTCAGGCGCCCGACAGCCGAGGCAACTGGTATGCCGTCTACGGATTGGCACCTATCACCCCCGTCTATGATGACACTTCGGTCACCCTTGACGGCACAAAGGCCCAACCCATCAACCTCGTGACAGATCGACCTGTCGACGACACTGACATTATGAACAACATAATGGCAAGTTCACCTGAGTATCGCTATTACAGATGGATCATGGCTATGGCCACCCCTAGCAGCCTGGCCACCGCTACCCAGTTGGTGACCCCCGTTTCAGGCGGGCTCTGGCAAATCAAGTCAACCGCTGAGGCTTTCGCCCCGGTGGTTGAGGCCAGCCTGGACGACTGTGGACAAACCAAGGTCCCCATGTCGAATCTGACGCCCATAACGGCGGGCCAGTACGCCTGGCACCTCGTGAGTGTTTCGTCACTCCCCTTACCTGCCGCGTCAGCGCCAGGTGAAGCAGCACTGGCACATTTCGACAACGGATACGGAACAGGTGGGGGCGCGCCAGAGTTTGCGTTAGCAGCCCAAGAGGCCGGTTATGCCGCTCTCATTATCGATTCAGCTCCGGTCTTCGCGTCCTTTGTGCAAGGCTGGATGAGATTTCCACTGTTGACCACGAGCGGTTTGACCATCCCGGTGCTGCTCACGGATACCAATACAGGCGACCAACTCCGAGCATTACCGACCACTTTGCACATACTCAGCCACGGCGAATCTGACTACCTGTATGCACTGACTGGCGTCATCCCGTTGGACCAGCCCGGCCCATACACAATGGACGGAACCGCTAGTTCGACCGCCGCCGTCACGGTCCAGCACCGGTCGATGCGCCAAGACGAGTCGTGGTACGACTCTTTCGCCAGCACTTTTGGAGCAGTGGGTATTCCGCCCAACTTCAATCCGACCGGCGCTCGACCCGTCCCAACTAAATCGTCGTACCTCGCCTATGTCAGCGCAGACTTGCCGTGGACAATCTCATCATCAATTTCCGTGTTGGATCGCGCACAAGGATTGTTCCTGCAGCCATCGACGACTTCGCACGCCCCACGGACCTACGCCGCCGGAGGTACCGACACTGTTACATTCGGATCGCAGGTCAACTCCATCGCGCAGAGTGCCCGGTCTTCCATCACGCAGAACGGCACACATTTGACGGGTGCCGTGCCGGGGTTGGTTGATGGGCAGGGTCAGTCCGAGTACGCCCGGAATGGCAGTGTTCCAAACTTTGCCTCGGTAACATTTGAACTTACCGACCGCACGACGGGGCAGCAAGTACCTGTCAGCATCAGCGCGGACGCGGTCTTTGATGCGTATGGTCTCGACACATCGCACACCTATCGGCTGGACGAGACCACGGCGATTGGCCCCGCCTACTGGTCGTATTCGACCAACATGGACGCCAGTTGGACATGGCAGGCATCAAGCAGCAACGGGCCTGTCCCGTTGTATCAGGTGTGGTACGAACTACCCGGCCTTGATGCCAACAACGCCGGCTCAACTACCCAGCCGATTGTGCTTCACATCTGGCAACCGGACGGGTCAACACCCCAACCAATCCAACAAGTGACCTTGAAAACGTCAACAGACGACGGTGCCACCTGGACCGATGTGCCAGTCACACTGCCGACAACGACACCTCCCGGGTCGATCGGTGCGGCCAGCGGTGAAACCCTCTACGCCGGCACCATACATTCGGCGGTCGGTGACATGGTATCGCTGAAGTCAGCAGTCACTGGAGCCACAACAAGTTTCGACGGCACTGTCACCGATGCGTTCGCGGTCACGGCGACACCCCAAGGGTTCGCCCAGGTGCTGACGTGGTCCTGCCAAGCTGAAATGCCGCCCGCCCCAACCATCACCAGCGCCAACGCCAACGCCATCTCAGGCACGACGGACCCCGCCACAACCGTGGAAGTCACCTACCAGTTGGCAAATGGCACCACCAAGACTGTCACCGCCACACCCAACAGCCAGGGTGACTGGACAGTGGACACACCCGCCGATGCCGTACGCGGCCCCATCTCAGCGGTCGCCATCAGCACAATCGGTGTTCGATCCACCGAAACCACCGGCAACCTCGACATCCCAGCTGTCGTCCCGGTCACCTCCGTGACTGTGACACCCGCGACTGTCTCGTTGACCACCGGTGACACCACCACCCTGAATCTCGCTGTTGCCCCCAGTGATGCCACCAACCCCGACGTGACATGGTCATCCTCCGACACGAATGTCGCCACAGTCACCCAAGCCGGCGTCGTAACCGCCGTCGCACCAGGCACCACCACAATCACCGCAACCGCCCAAGACGGCTCCGGCAAAACCGGCACCTCAACAGTGACAGTCACCGCACCCGTGGTCCCCGTCACCTCCGTCACCGTGACACCCGCGACTGTCTCGTTGACCACCGGAGACACCACCACCCTGAATCTCGCCGTAGCGCCCAGTGATGCCACCAACCCCGACGTGACATGGTCATCCTCCGATATGACCGTCGCCACCGTCACCCAAGCCGGCGTCGTCACCGCCGTCGCACCAGGCACCACCACAATCACCGCAACCGCCCAAGACGGCTCCGGCAAAACCGGCACCTCAACAGTGACAGTCACCGCACCCGTGGTCCCAGTGGCCTCCGCCGCAAACTCCACCGTTGCCGTGACGTCCACCATCTCCCCAACAGGCGGCACTGCCCACCTGGCCAACGGCACGGACGCGTACACCTTCACCATCACCGTCCGCGACACCGCCGGACAATTGATGACGGGTCAGGCAGGCATACTGCACATAGATGCCCCTTCAGCACTTACCGTGTCGGCCATAACCGACAATAATGACGGCACCTACACGTTCACCGCCACCTCCATCACACCCGGCAACTATCAGATCACCGCGACCCTGAACGGAACACAA
>WQYR01000116.1 GCA_009781145.1 Propionibacteriaceae bacterium
CGACAAGGCTACGCGGCAGCGCGGTGCGGAGGCGACGGGTTGGCCGCTGGTGTCATGGATCAACCGGCTGAAGACCGACCCGCTGCGGGCGTGGCAAACCTCCGTCGGCGGGCCGGTACGGGCCGGTTTGGACGGCGCTGTGGCGGGAGCGCAAGTTGACGCAGCCCTCCGGGATCTGACGGGCGAGGTTTCGTCCGGCTTGGCCCCAGGGTGGGTGGACGCCGTCAAGCGGGCGGGGACGGCGTCTCGTGCCGACTTGCCGCACGATGTCGACTCGGCGCTGAGTTCGGTCGATCTTGTCGCCGATAAGCCCATGCGGTGGTGGCGGGTGATCCGCATCGTGCAGTGGGTTCTCATCGGGGTCGTGGTGGCGGCCGTTGTGTGGGCGTTGCTGAGTGGCTTCCTTGCCTTCGTCGTACCAAGTTGGCGGGGCGTCAAATGGACGTTGCTACTGATCGTGGCAGGTGTGGTGCTGGGTCTGCTGTTGGCTTTGGTATGCCATCTGCTGGTGTCGGCATCCGCCGCGCGACGGGCCGCCCAAGCCCGAATTGCTTTGCAGAGTTCCATCGCCCAAGTGGCCAGAACAAAGGTCGTCGACCCGGTGAATGAAGAGCTTGACCGCTACGCCCAGTTCACCGCCGCCGTAGCCCGCGCACTGTGACCTGCGAGCCCTGGATCACGCCACTTGCTTGCACTCGACCCCGTAGAGTGCTAATTTTGTGGTTAGCACTCGGGCACCCCGAGTGCTATCGAGCGGGCCAAAATGTGCCGCTTTGATACCCAGACCATCGCGGGGCTGTTGCCCCGCACCAACTGCACGAGGTTATCTGCAATGACAAAGCTGATTGAGTTCGATTCGGCCGCCCGCAAGGGGCTTGAAGACGGCATGAACATCCTGGCCGACGCCGTCAAGGTGACGCTCGGCCCCAAGGGTCGCAACGTCGTCCTGGAGAAGTCCTGGGGCGCCCCCACCATCACCAATGACGGCGTCTCGATCGCCAAAGAGATCGAGTTGGCCGACCCCTTCCAGAAGATCGGCGCCGAGCTGGTCAAAGAGGTCGCCAAGAAGACCGACGACGTGGCCGGCGACGGCACCACGACGGCCACGGTCATCGCCCAGGCGATGGTGCGCGAGGGCCTGCGCAACGTGACGGCCGGCGCCAACCCGATCGAGTTGAAGCGCGGCATCGAGAAGGCCGTCAAGGCCATCAGCGACGAGCTTTCGGCCATGGCCATCGATGTTGACACCAAAGAGCAGATCGCTCAGACGGCGTCCATCTCGGCGGCCGACACGACGGTCGGCGACATCATTGCCGACGCCATGGACAAGGTCGGCAAAGAGGGCGTCATCACCGTCGAAGAGTCGAACACCTTCGGCCTTGACCTCGAGATGACCGAAGGCATGCGTTTCGACAAGGGCTACATCAGCGCGTACTTCGTGACGGACACCGAGCGCATGGAAGCAACGCTCGACAACCCTTACATCCTGATCATGAACTCGAAGATTTCCTCGTTGAAGGAGCTGCTGCCGGTTCTGGAGAAGGTCATGCCCACGGGCCAGGCCTTGCTGGTGATCGCCGAGGACGTCGAGGGTGAGGCGCTGGCCGGGTTGATCCTCAACAAGATCCGCGGCACCTTCAAGTCGGTGGCCGTCAAGGCTCCGGGTTTCGGCGACCGCCGCAAGGCCATGCTGACCGACATCGCCATCCTGACCGGTGGCCAGGTCATCAGCGAAGAGGTCGGTCTGAGCCTGGAGAACGCCGATCTGTCGCTGCTCGGCAAGGCCCGCAGCGTGGTCGTCTCGAAGGACGAGTGCACGATCATTGAGGGCGCGGGCGACAAGGACCAGATCGCTGGGCGCGTCAAGCAGATCCGCACCGAGATCGAGAATTCCGACTCGGACTATGACAAGGAGAAGCTGCAGGAGCGCCTGGCCAAGTTGGCCGGCGGCGTGGCCGTCATCAAGGTTGGCGCGGCCACCGAGGTCGAGCTGAAGGAACGCAAGCACCGCATCGAGGACGCCGTCCGCAACGCCAAGGCCGCCGTCGAAGAGGGCATCCTGCCTGGCGGTGGTGTGGCGCTGCTGCAGGCCGCCAAGGCCGCGAAGTTGAAGCTGACAGGTGACGAGGCAATCGGCGCCCAGATCGTCTTCAGCGCGGTCCAGGCCCCGCTCAAGCAGATCGCCATCAATGCCGGCCTAGAGGGCGGCGTGGTGGCCGAGAAGGTCTCCAATCTACCGGCTGGCCAGGGCTTGGACGCCGCCACCGGCGAGTATGTCGACATGGTCAAGTCGGGCATCATCGACCCGGCCAAGGTGACGCGTTCGGCGCTCCAGAACGCCGCCTCGATCGCCGGGCTGTTCCTGACGACAGAGGCCGTTATCGCCGACAAGCCAGAGCCCGTTCCGGCAGCTCCGGCCGGTGGTGCAGGCATGGACGATATGTACTAGAATTGGTAGTCCTTTCAAAAAATCCCCGGCGATGCCTCAGATCTAGGTCTGAGGCATCGCCGCATTTTATGTTGCCCGGAGAATGTTTTCAATAGCCCTTGAATCCGAAGATCCCCCGGGTATTCTTGCCGCACCAGCCAGAGATGGGACCTGTCAAAAGCAGTCTGGTTGGCGCGAGGAACACGAATCGGGAGGATGACGTGAGGAAGGACAACATACCCAAAAAGCCGCTGGCAAGTGTCGCCAGGACGTCGGCTCTTGTGGCATGTGTGGTGGCCACCAGCATTGTGGTCGCTGGCCTTAGCGTCAACCGTCCGGCGCTGGCAGATCCTGTGCTGAGTAGCCTCACTCTTTATGTCAATTCAACAGATTTCGGTGGTCCTGATATTGCGCCAGGGGACGGCGTCTGCGACGCGGGCGGCACCGTCGACTTCAACGGCGCGGCCCGCTGCACCTTGCGGGCAGCGATCGAAGAGGCCAACGCGTACGCCGCCAATATGGGGGCGACCACCGGGCAAGAGATATTGATCACACTTGATCCAGACTTCGCCGGCGGCACAATTACCAGCACCAACACGACCGGTGATTACATGCAGACCGCGGCCGCCTCTGTCCAGGCTCCGGGTTCGGTGTGGTTCGTCATCAGTGCGCCTATGACGATCGACCTGCAAAACAAGCTTTCGACATCGGTATCGACATCCGTGCCGGCCAACGTCTCATCGACGATTTTCGCGGTGCTTTCACCGGCCAGCAATGTGACGATCCGCAACGCCTCAGGCATCCTCGGGGGCAGCACAGCTTTTGTTATCGGCGCGGGCACCAAAAACACCACAGTCGAGGGCGGTGAAACCTACCAGACCACGACGAATCAGATGCAGCGCTTCATCGTGGTGAACAACGGTGCGCTCGGTGTGACGTTCAAGAGCTACCGTGTTGGTGGGCTGGCGCCAGCCACCACTGGCAACACCGACTTCAACGGCGCGGTGGTTTTCGCGCCCAACGGGCAGACCAGTTCGGTAACAACCAATGTGTTGGTCGAGGGCGTTGATTTCACGAGTCCCTCGACGGCCACTCCAGGAACCGGCAATTGCACAACCAACGACGGCTCCGCCTGCGTCAACACTGCGGTGACGGTGGGGCAGGGCGCCAACGTGAATGGTTTCGAGATGCGCTCCAGTATTGTCAACAACCTGAAGTCGCATAACGCAGCCATCTTCAACCGCATTTTCAACGCCTACGAAATTGGCTCGACGGGCAAGCTCGCCTACCTGAATATTCACGACAACACATTCAGCAACAACTTCACATCCGCCACCTCGGTCACCGCCGCGTTGGTGGCTCTGCCGAACGGCTACGGAATTGGTGGCACGAGCTCTATCGTCAATAACCGTTTCGACAATTCGGGCACACCGACACAGAACAATGGGATCGTTTGGCTTAACGCGGCGGCCGGCACAACGCCGAGTGGCATGAGCATCTCCGACAACTACTTCAACGGCTTTGCGAGCACCGATATCTACACCAGTGGGGCTGGCATTGTGACCATGGAGCGCAACACCTTCGGGCCAAACAACGCCGGCAGGACGGGGGACGTGGCCGAAACCACCGCAGCCTCCAATGTGATGATCGCCAATGGCGGGACGCTGCCCAACAAGACCAACAACGGCATCATTTCGTGGATGCCTGGGACAGCCACATTGGACCAGAACTGCGTGCTGTCGTTCTACGTCGCTCCACAGTCAACCGGTATCCCAGGCGGATTCACCGCTCCAGTCGCACCGGTGCGCGCGGATATCTTCTGGACATCGTTGAAGACCGCTGAGATGTATCTTGGGTCCACCGATGACTTGACGGGCAGCACCACGATCCACATTCCCTTGCCGCCCGAGTTGACAAAGAACGGGCAACCCACTGGCAATGTCCGCATCCAAACTCAGACTTTCTACGCCACCACCGGGCACCTTGCCCAGCAGCAATCGTCGCAGTACTCGCAGACACAGAGCATCAACGGCAAAAACATCACATGCACGCCGCACGTGGTTGAGGCGACCGACATCGCCCCAACGTACGGGCCGGTGGCCGGTGGCAACCAGTTGACGGTCACTGGACAGGGGTTCGACGTGCAGACGCCAACCGTCACTTTCAGGTACGGTTCGCAAAATGTCGCATGCGACAACGTCTCCGTCAGCAACGACGGCACCCAGTTGACATGCACGGTACCGGCAAGCCCACGGCCCGGTGACGGCACCGGTCTGGTCGACGTCATCGTGAAGTCCGGCATCAGGGTCATCGGCACGTTCACGGACGGCTACAACTATGGTGGCACGAAGCCTGCGGGGCTGACGAGCGTCTCGCCCCAGGCCGGCCCCATTGAGGGCGGTACTGGTTGTTCGGCGGTCGGCAATGGTTTCGTGACGCCGGTCGGTGGTTTGCACTTCGATGGTGCTTCATGGATCGACACCAAAATCGCCCAGGGCAGCAACATCACCTTCACGGTCGACTACAGCCTGGATGCCGGCGGCAATTCGGAGGGCACGACGATCATCGGGGCTGGGCCACCGCTGGTGTCAGGCTCGCTGGGTGTGTCAATTGGTGCAGGCAACATTTTGAGGGGTGTCGGTTCCGTCAACGCCACGCTGGCGTCGTCCATTGATCAGGGGCGCCACACCGCCGGGTTCCAAGGTGGTGTGTGGTCGTTCGATGGCTCGCCCAAGTCGTCCGTTACGGTTGGCACTCTCGGCACCCAGATGATCTTCGTCGGCGCCGCGGGCACAGGCACCGGTGGCGTCAACCCCTTTACCGGTGTGATCTATAACGTGCGCATTTGGAACAGCGGGGTGCTCAAACGTGAACTCATGCCGGCCGCCTGGACGGTTGCAGGGGTTACGGTCTACGGCCTGCAGGACGCGGTTTCGGGTGACTTGTTCGCAAACCAGGGCAGCGGCACGCTGACGGCCGTTACGATCTCGCGCGCAACTGTGAGCATTCCGCC
>WQYR01000117.1 GCA_009781145.1 Propionibacteriaceae bacterium
GAATCCGGTTCGGGCAAGTCGACGTTGGTGAGACTGATGGCCGGGCTGCTGCCCGCAACGTCGGGGGACATCGAGTTCGACGGGCGCTCAATCACCGGTCTGAAGGAGAGTGAGCTTGGTTTTCTTCGCAGTCAGGTGGCCATGGTTTTTCAGGACCCCCGCTCGTCCCTTGACCCCCGCATGCGAGTGGGACGCACCATAACGGAGCCTCTGCGGTCGCCGCTGCTTGACGGCTGGGACCGCGCCGCCCGCGCCGCGCGTCTGACCGAAATCATGACGAAAGTGGGTCTGGACCCGGCCATCGCGGACCGCTACCCGCACGAGTTTTCCGGCGGCCAGCGCCAGCGGATCGCCATTGCACGGGCGCTGGCGCCAGGTCCGCGGGTGCTGATTGCCGATGAGGCCACATCGGCTTTGGATGTCTTCACCCGGAATCAGATTCTCAACCTGATCGTCGACCGGGTTCGCGATGACGGCCTGACACTCATCCTGGTCAGTCATGATCTGGCGATCGTCCGCCATGTTTGCGATACCGTCTTCGTCATGCGGGCTGGACGCATCGTCGAGGCCGGTTCCGCCGCACAGATCTACGACAACCCAGCGGACCCCTACACTCGCCAACTGGTGGCCGCGATACCTGTGAGTTGACGCGCGTAAATGAGACCGCCCAGTCGTCGACCGCCCGCTATCGTAAAATCGTAGGAATGAAAGCCCTTCTTCTTGAGAACATTCACCCTGACGCTGCGGCGGCACTGCGGGTCGCCGGCTACGAAGTCGACACGCGCACCGGTTCGCTTGCCGGTGACGAACTGGCCTCGGCACTTGAGGGCGTGTCGTTGCTCGGCATTCGGTCGAACACCAAGCTGACGGCCGACGTCATCAAAGCGGCTCCCGAGGATCTGTTGGCCATCGGCGCGTTTTGCATCGGCACCAACCAGATTGACCTCGACATGGCCAAGGAGCGCGGCATAGCCGCGTTCAACGCGCCTTACTCAAACACGCGCAGCGTCGTCGAGTTGGCGATTTCCGAAATAATCGCGCTGTCGCGCCGCTTGGGCGACAAGTCGATGCAGATGCACCAAGGGGTTTGGAACAAGTCCGCTGAGGGCTCGCACGAGGTTCGCGGAAAGAAACTCGGCATCGTTGGCTACGGCAATATCGGCTCGCAACTGTCGGTAGTGGCCGAGGCGCTGGGCATGAGTGTCATTTTCTTCGATATCGCCGACAAACTGGCCCTGAGCAACGCCAAGCGGGCCATCGAGCTGGACAAGCTGCTGGCGAAGGCCGATTTCGTCACCTTGCATGTGGACGGGCGGCCGGGCAACGCCGGGTTCTTCGGGGCGCCGCAGTTTGCCGCCATGAAGGACGGCGCCGCATTCCTGAACCTGTCGCGTGGTTTCGTAGTGGACGTCGAATCGCTGGCCGAGAACATCAAGTCCGGCCACATCAGCGGTGCGGCGGTCGACGTGTACCCAAGTGAGCCAAACAATGGCCAGCCTTTCGTCAGCCCGCTGCAAGGCCTGCCGAACGTCATCATGACGCCACACGTCGGCGGCTCGACCGAAGAGGCCCAGGTTGACATCGGGCATTACGTGTCAGCCAAGCTGATCGATTTTGTGGCCACGGGCAACACGTTGATGAGCGTCAATCTGCCCAATGTCGGTGCGCCTGAGGTGCAGGGCCGTCGCGTCACCCACATTCACCGCAATGTGCCGGGCGTCATGGCCAACCTGAACGCGGCGTTGTCTGGGCACCAGGCGAACATCGCCTTCCAGTCGCTGGCCACCGAAGGTGAGATCGGCTACGCGATAGCCGACGTGACGGCCGCCGAACCCGGCCTGCTGCGCACCCTGGCTGCCATCCCCGACACCATCCGTGTGCGCATGGTTTGACGCAGCCGATAGGGTAGTGGGCGTGACAGTAGCATCTGAACTGACCGTTTTCCCGGCTGTCGACATTCTGGGCGGCCGCGCCGTCCAGTTGGTCCGTGGCAAGCAGGAGACTGCCCGCGACTTCGGCGACCCGGTCGAGGCGGCCGTGCGCTGGTCGGACGTCGGGGCCAAGTGGCTGCATGTGGTTGACCTTGACGCCGCCTTCGGGACGGGCGACAACTCCGCCGTCATCGCCGAGATCGCGGCGACGGTGCCCGCGCAGATTGAGGCGTCGGGAGGTGTGCGCAACGATGCGGCGGTCGACAGGATGCTGTCGGCCGGTTGCGCCCGGGTCTCGGTTGGCACTGCCGCTGTGGAGAACCCCGAATGGTGCATGTCACTGTTTTCTCGTCTTGGAAGCAAGGTGGCCGTCAGCCTCGATGCGGCCGGCGACGCACTGGCGTCCCGCGGCTGGGTGCAGGCCTCGGGCAGCCTGTACGACACGCTCGAGCAGCTGGCCGATGCCGGATGTCAGCGCTTCATAGTCACGGACACTGCTGCCGACGGCACCCTGACGGGGCCAAACTTGGAGTTGCTGGGTAGCGTCTGCGCGCACCTGGGTTTCAGTGAGGACGGGCGTCCTCGCGCCGCCGTCGTGGCCAGCGGCGGGGTCTCGACGCTCGAGCATATTGTGCAGTTGCGGGGGCTGACGTCCATCGGCATCGAGGGCGTGATCGTTGGCACCGCTTTATACACGGGCGGAATAGACCTGGCCAATGCCCTAATTGCCGCCAGCCAATGACGTAGAATTGAGCCGATTCAACAACCAGTTCAAGCGAGAAGAGGTGCACCATGAGCGGGCATTCCAAGTGGGCAACGACGAAGCACAAGAAGGCCGCCATAGACGCGAAACGCGGCAAACTTTTCGCAAAACTCATAAAAAACATCGAGGTGGCTGCCCGGGTGGGCGGGGGAGACCCCAGCGGGAACCCGACACTCTATGACGCCATCCAGAAGGCCAAGAAGAACTCCGTCCCGGCCGACAACATCGACCGCGCGGTCAAGCGCGGCTCTGGGGCCGAGGGTGACGGCGCGTCCTACGACACAATCATGTACGAGGCCTACGCCGGTGGCTCCGTGGCCATCCTGATCGAGTGCCTGACCGACAACCGCAACCGGGCCTTCGCCGATGTGCGTGTCGCAGTGACACGCAACGGCGCCACGCTGGCCGACGGCGGGTCGGTGCAACGTTTGTTCTCGCGGAAGGGCGTCATCGAGGTCGCCAAGAAGCAGGAAGGCCGCACGATCACCGAGGACGACCTGCTGGAAGCCACGATGGACGCGATGCCCGAGGAGATCAACGACGAAGGCGAAGGCTTCACCCTGCTGACCGACGCACCCGACCTGGTCGACGTGCGCAAGGCCATCCAGGCCGCCGGGCTCGACTACG
Source organism: Propionibacteriaceae bacterium (assembly GCA_009781145.1). Taxonomy (GTDB): domain Bacteria; phylum Actinomycetota; class Actinomycetes; order Propionibacteriales; family Propionibacteriaceae; genus WRGV01. Next base: position 3,322 of record WQYR01000117.1, read on the forward strand.
AGTCGGCTGACGTCGTGTTCTGGCCGTCCTTTGATCAGGCGGTGGACGATGTCGATCAGGCGCTGAAGATTGAACGCGTCGTCGATGCGCTGGACGATTTGGATGATGTGCAAAACGTCTACACCAACGCGAAGTACTCCGACGCTGTTGAGGCCAAGCTGGCCGAAGAAGACTAGTTCCCCGGTGCGCCTGCGCTGCCGGTGCTTGGCAGTGCACTATAGTATCGAACTGACGTTCGATTGATTGGTGTGGCCTATGCGCGTACTCGGGGTTGACCCAGGGTTGACACGTTGTGGCGTCGGCGTCGTCGAGCAAACGGTGGGTGCCAAACCGGTTTTCATTGACGCCGGGGTGGTGCGCACACCGCCCGACCTTGACCCGGCGAAACGGCTTCTGGCCATCAGTGAGGGCCTGGCAGAATGGCTCGATCGGTGGCATCCGGATGCCGTCGCCGTCGAGCGTGTGTTCACCCAGCAGAACCTGCATTCGGTGACGGGCACAGCCCAGGCCGCCGGTATCGCCATGGTTCTGGCGGCCCAGCGGGGGCTGCCTGTCGTCACCCACACCCCGACCGAGGTCAAAGCCGCCATCACCGGCAGTGGCGCGGCCGGTAAGGCTCAAGTCGGAGGCATGGTCATGCGTATTCTTCAACTGGACGCCCCGCCCAGCCCGGCCGACGCGGCCGACGCGGTGGCGCTGGCTCTGTGCCATCTGTGGCGCGGCGGTGCCGCCAATCGTTATGCGGCGGCTGCCGCCGCCCACGCAAACAGGGGGTCATCGAAATGATCGCACAACTGCAAGGTCAGGTGGTGGGCGTTGATGCCTCCACCGTGGTGGTATCGGCCGGTGGCGTGGGCTTCGCCGTCCTTTGCCCGCCCCAAACGGCCAGCGGGTTGGCGGTGGGCGACTCCGTCACATTGTTCACGTCCTTGATCGTCAGGGAGGACGCCATGGCGCTTTTCGGCTTCCTGACGCAGGCCGAACGCCTGTGTTTCGACACCGTGCGCGGGGCGTCGGGCATCGGCCCGAAGATCGGCCTGGCGGTGGTGGCGGCGCTCGGCCCGGTCGGCCTGGCTGATGCTCTCCGCCGCGAGGATCTGGCGGCGCTGATACGTGTGCCGGGCATCGGCCGAAAGGGGGCCCAGAGGCTCGTCATCGAATTGAAAGACAAGGTGCCGGTGCTGTTGGCGGCTGCGGGCGCTGACGAAGCCGGCCCGCTTATTGTGTCGAACAGTTGGCGCGATCAAGTTGTCAGCGGTCTGGAGGGCCTGGGTTGGCCGGTCAAGCTGGCGGAGTCGGCAGCCGATGGCGTCGCCCCGATGGTTGACGAAGACCCGACCGTTTCGGTGTCCGCGCTGATGCGCGCGGCGCTACAAGCTTTGGCGAGGGCATGACATGGAAGACGTCTCAGCTCTCGATCCTTGGCGCCAGCCCGAAGATGACGCCACTGAGGCGACGCTGCGCCCGTCCAGCCTGGACGAGTTCGAGGGGCAGTCGCGGGTCCGCGACCAACTCGGTCTGGTGCTAGCCGCCGCCAAGCACCGCGGGACGCCGCCAGACCATGTGCTGCTGTCCGGGCCGCCAGGCCTGGGCAAGACAACGCTCGCCATGATCATCGCTGCCGAAGTCGGCGCGCCGATGCACATAACGTCCGGGCCGGCAATACAGCATGCCGGCGATTTGGCGGCCATTTTGAGCGGTCTCGTCGCGGGCGAGGTGCTGTTCCTGGACGAGATCCACAGGATGTCGCGTCCAGCCGAGGAGATGCTCTACCTGGCCATGGAAGATTTTCGGGTCGATGTCGTCGTCGGCAAGGGGCCTGGCGCTACGGCAATACCGATCGACATCCCGCACTTCACTCTGGTCGGCGCGACGACCCGGGCGGGCCTTCTGCCCAGCCCGTTGCGTGACCGTTTCGGGTTCACGGCCACCCTGGATTTCTACAAGACGAACGATCTGGAGGGCATCGTCGCCCGATCGGCCGGAAAGCTGGGGCTGCGCTTTCAAGATGAC
>WQYR01000118.1 GCA_009781145.1 Propionibacteriaceae bacterium
CCGGCCTGGTCACGATGGTTGTCGTGCCGCTGGCGCAGGCCACGCTGCTTTCGGTGGCTTACGTGCGGCTGCACCAGGTGGACGAGATGGCCTTCGCGCGACCGGTGAGGTTGGGCTGGAAGCCAGCGCTGGCAGTCGTCGTATCGCTAGCCGTGGCCGTCGGCATCAGCGTCGTCAAACCCGGCGATGCCGACCCGATCCGTCCGATCACCCTTGGAACACCAGTGACGTTGATGACCAACCAGGTCAACATCGACGATCTGCGGGTCGGCCAGGCCTTGGCCGGCGATGGCTTCGGATCGGCCGACGCCCAGCCGGTACCCAGTGTGGGGGTATTTGTGGCGGTGAATGTAACCGTCAGTGGGCGCGACCGGTCCAGCATGGATATCTGGGCCGAGACGGGTGGCTTGATGTACCCGCCGTGGGATTCCGCCGGGTCGATAGTTGGCGCACCGCCAGGCTTTCGCACCACCTGTGACGTGGTTTTCGAGGTGCCGGCCGACAGCCTTGCGGACCTCAGCATCTTCTTCCAACCGGTTCAACCGTTACCGACAACCCTGCCGATTGGCGTCTTCACTGTGCCGCCCGGCACCGTCATAGACCCGGTGATTACCGTCGACGAGACCCAAGTGATAGGGGTGATGTGATGGCATCCTCCGAGCGCACTTCCCCACCGTCCACGACAGTTCGCTGGACCGTCATCGGTTGCCTGGCACTTGTGGCCGCTGTGACCCTGTGGCTGGTCGGCAATTTCGGTTGGGGGGTGTCATGGAAAGACACCAGACTGCCTGACATCGCCGAGGGCCAGACATGGTCGGTCAACGGTGTGAGTTTGACCGCGCAGGATTCAGTGCATGGCGCCACCCTTTCGATTCCCGGTGAAGATGCCGCGCATGCCACCGACGGGGCGTACCTCGTCGCCGTGACAGTTGACTACACCCTGGCGTCTGAGGACGTCAACCAGGACTGCTCGCTGATACTCGTCGGTGACGGGCGTACCTGGCAGTCCACGGACGTTACGGCCAGCGTCACAATCACCGACGTCGTGCCGGGCGTGACAACCGGCTGCTCAAACACCGACACAAACGGTGACCCGACAACCAATGGCACCATGGGCGCACTGTTCGAGGTACCGGAGGCGGCGCTGAGCGAGATACACGCTGTTAAAGCGACGGTACAACAGTCATTCGATTGGACACAGGCTGACACGATGCAGCAGATATTCGCCTCACCAACAGAATCTGCCTTGCTGCAAATCACGATTCGGTAAGGTCGAGCCTCAACTGGTACGTCCAAAATAGACGGGAAGAGCTATCGGCCTTCCATGCCATATGGGAATCGCTTCCGACAGCATTGCTGGCGGTGCCATAGACCACCGGGAACAGCCCCAGTTGCACACCATCATCTGGCACGAGCCCGTCGTCGACATATGCCAGAAATTCAACGGGCAAAAACTGATCCGAAGGCGGTATCACGCTGCGCGCCGAGAGGCGCGTCGGGTCGTCCGTGGTCATGACGGCTATATGGGGCGTTTTGGTGATCCGCGCCCCCCGCCCATTGGTGTAGCTCAGACGTGCGACGTTGTCGAAGGACGTGGTACTGATCGGCCCGCCGGTGGCCCGTACCTGCGCATGTACCTTGACGACCCACATGCCGTTGGGGTCGATGTTGCCGCTGTCATCAAGCGGCGGCTTGGTCGTCGCGGTTAGCACGCGGACATCGCCCAAGGCCAACGTGACCGTGTCGCCGGGCTGGACGGTGATTTTCTCGTCGGTACGCTGGCGAAACCCCCCGAACCCAGCGGCTGTGCCGACCAGCAGCACGACGACCAGCACCAACACCAGGTTGACGTGCCAGGATTTCGATCCGAACGGTGTGACGCTCACAATGCGAAATGCTACCCCTGGGCGGGCCGCCTCACTAACCCGCCGAGGGCCATGGTGCTGCCATCGGTACCGTCGCACTCTGGCGTGCTGCCGATGGTGAGGGCCGGATTGAAGACCCTGTAGATGCGCGACAACATGGAAAGAGCGAAGCAAGCCGACATCGCCTCGGCGGCAGTGATAATCGGGTTGCCCGCCTGCCCGATCACCGACCGAGTGCGGCGGCAGAACCGGTCGTTTCCGCCTCCCAGGGTACGTGGTCAATCAGTGGTGTGGCCTGGTCACCTGTCTGGGAAGCCCGATCAGTTTGACAACCGTTATCCTCACCGCCGCCGAGTTTCACAAAGCTACTCGTCGAAGTTTTCGATGAAGACTCGTGCAGCGGACTTTAGACCATCGTCGGTTGACTCCGACTCCACTTGGCGGAACACTGCGACGCCTCTCTTGACGGCCATGTCGTCGTCGAACGTGTTCATGACTCGATTCATCAGCCACAAGTTGTACTCAGTCGGGTGACGGCACACCGAGGCAATCAACATGTCGAAGTAGTCGGCGTCCGTCCGTCTTTCTTCAATCGCGCGTACAAGATCGCCCGGAGCACCAAAATCATGATGCGGATTGTTCTCCAAAACGTGCAACATCGGAACCAGCGCTTGCCTGGGGTAACCCGCAGCCGCAACTCGTTCCAACAGCGCGTCAAGCGCGCTGCTGTCGTCATCGGGCAGGAGCAGGCTGTCAAGGTCGTCCCACCGAGTATCATCCCTGGTCATAGCTGCCTTCCCCGTCCTGTGATGGGCTGACTCCATCATCCCATGTGCTCTGGCGCACACCCAGGCCGAAAGCAAGTAGCCATGGTGCATGGCCCCAGCCGTCCACATTCCGGATTGGAGAAAGCAGCACTCAAACGGATGCTCAGCGGCCTGCCCACACGTTTGGGTGCGGCTTTACCCCGAAACTAGCACCATCTGGGTACAAGACGTCACCTTTTCGTTGCGTCTTCCCGCCAACCGTGCGTTTGTGTGCGGTTTCACACCCAGTCGGCGATGAGCACGTCCCCTAGAGTGCCGAAACGCCGTCACCAACCCACGATTCCGATACGATGGGGGCAGAATCGGTGTTGACAGATAGACGCCACCGACAACGGACTCCAAGCCCCGCATTCCACCACTACCATGGTTGACATGGCAGACGATCAGACGGGGTTCGCCCGGGCTTGGGACGAGTTGAAGGCCAGCGGGGAAGGGCTGCTTGGCAAGCAACCGGCGCCTTTCACGCCCCTCGGGGTGCGCGGCGACGTTCAGGATGAGGCGGGGCCGCTGTACCACGGGACGAAGGCGGCGCTGGCCATCGACGACCTGATCGAGCCCGGGTTTGCGTCCAACTACGGGCAAGGCGCGCTGGCCAACTTCGTCTACGTGACGGCGTTCATGGACGGCGCGGTGCTGGCGGCTGAGATGGCGACGGGCGATGGGCAGCCGCACGTCTACGTCGTCGAGCCGACGGGCCCCATCGACGACGACCCGAACCTGACGGATCAGAAGTTCCCCGGCAACCCAACCCGGTCATACCGGACCAGGGAGCCGTTGCGCGTCACCGGCGAAGCGACGGGCTGGCAACCACACGCGCCAGCAGTGCTGCAGCAGATGCGCGACAACATGGACAAGGCCAAGCAAGCTGGCATCGAGGCCATCAACTAGTCAGCTCGACGGTGGTGATATCAGGATTGCACTGTCAATAGGGCCGGTACACGTCGGAGCGGTGGTCAATGGTCAATACCCGCACGGTGTGATCGGCGTCTTCGATTCGGTAGATCATCCGATAGGCGCCCCGGCGGGCCGACAGGTAGCCGTCGAAGGGCTCGGCGAGCGGTTTGCTGACGCGGCGAGGTTCGGCGCACAGTGCGCCATCCATGAACTCGCACAGCGCGAATGCCGCCGATGGTTTTAGCTGGCTCGACTGCGGATTGGAGAAAACCGCGAAAAGGCCACCTAGATCGCCTGCAAATCACCGCCTAGACCGCCTGCAAATCACCGCCTAGACCGCCTGCAAATCACCGCCTAGTGGTAGGGTCTTCGTATGGACACGCTGAAGACACTAGGACACGTCTACCTGCCGCGAGTCATCGACTCGCTGGTGACGGCGTCCTTGGCATCCGCCGGAGCCGTGTTGATTGAGGGCGCCAGGGGCTGCGGCAAAACCATGACTGCCATAAACGCGGCCGCATCGTATGCCCTACTCGATGACCCAAACACGGTCGAGTTGGCCAAGATTTCACCGGCTCTCATACTTGACGGCAGCCAGCCGCGCCTGTTGGACGAGTGGCAACTGGCGCCACAGCTTTGGAACTTGGTCCGGCGTAAGGTCGACGCCGCGAGCGCAAAAGGCCTGTATTTGCTTACTGGATCGGCGGTACCGGCCGACGACATCACTCGTCACAGCGGGGCTGGCAGGATGCTGCGCCTCCGGCAGCGCACCATGACCTGGTATGAAAAGCTGGGTGCCCAGTCCTCGGATGTCAGTCTCACTGAGTTGTTCGATGGGCACCTTCCTGAGACGACGTCCAGCCCGTCCATGACTTATCAAGATGTGGTTGCTGCCTTGCTGCTTCCGGGGTTCCCGGCGCTAACACCACTCTCGCCACCCGAAGCCTTCAGGATGCTTCGCGCATATATCGACGAGGTTGCCAGGGCCGACATGCCACGGCTGGTCGACATGCGCCACGATCCGGTAGTCGTTAACCGCCTGATCACGGCAATAGCCCGGTCCACTGCATCGGAGGTTTCGAATAGCACTCTCGCTTCTGACATTGGACCCGTGGCGCCCAATATCAGACCGGAAACAGTTGCCTCATACGTCGGCGTGCTGGAACGCCTGTTTTTGACGGACCCACAACCCGCGTGGACTCCCGCGCTGCGATCCCGCGCTAGGTTGCGTTCGTCACCGAGGCTGCATTTGGCGGATCCGGCCTTGGCCGCCGCCGCACTTGGTGCCACGCAGGCTGGTTTGGAGAAGGATCCGAAGACGGTGGGTTTGTTGTTTGAGAGCGCTGTTGTTCACGACCTGCGGGTGCATGCGAGTTTGCTTGACGGTGAAGTGCGCAGCTACCGAGATTCGAACGGTTACGAGATTGATGTGGTTGTCAGCCTGCCTGACGGGCGGTGGGGCGCCATTGAGGTCAAACTTGGCGCAGGCCACATACCGGCGGGAATGGAATCGCTTAACGCAGCGGTCGCTCAAATTGACGACCAGGTGACGGCGCCGCCAGTGTTCCGTCTGGTCGTCACCGGCACGGGGCCCACATTTGTGGCCGGCGACGGGACGATCACCTGCCCCCTGGCTGCACTGCGTCCCTGACTCGCTGCCCTTTTTGCCGCCTCAACCCGCGCAGCGGGCGCGGCAGCCAACCCGGGCAACCCTGGGCCCTTAGTC
>WQYR01000119.1 GCA_009781145.1 Propionibacteriaceae bacterium
CAAGATCTCCGGCATCACGAAGCTGTCCACCGAGACGGGGGCCGGCCAGTGGGGTTCCGCGTTGTCGATGGCCGGTGCCCAGTTGGGTATCGACGTCGAGGTGTTCATGGTTGGCGTCAGCTATGACCAGAAGCCCTACCGGCGCATCTTCATGGAAAGCTTCGGGGCGACGGTGCACCGCTCGCCGACGACGCTGACGCAGGCCGGGCGTGATGTCCTGGCGCGTCACCCCGACACGCTGGGGTCGCTTGGCATCGCCATTTCCGAGGCAGTCGAGATCGCCGCTACCCACCCGGACGTCAACTACGCGCTGGGGTCGGTGCTGAACCACGTCTGCCTGCACCAGACCATCATCGGGCAAGAGGCGATCTTGCAGATGGAGATGGCCGAGGACGAGCCGGACGTCGTCATCGCCTGCGTCGGCGGCGGCAGCAACTTCGCCGGCCTGGCCTTCCCGTACTACCTGCGCCGCAAGCAAGGCAAGACAAAGACCCGGCTGCTTGGCGTCGAACCGAAGGCTTGCCCGTCCCTGACGGCCGGTGAGTACGAGTACGACTTCGGCGACGAGGCAAAGCTGACGCCGCAGATGCGCATGTACACGCTTGGCCACGACTTCGTGCCGGCTGGCATTCATGCCGGCGGCTTGCGCTACCACGGTGATTCGCCGCTGGTGTCGCAGTTGGTGCATGAAGGCGAGGTCGAGGCGACGGCCGTCTATCAGAACGACGTCTTCGCCGCCGCGCTGGAGTTCGCCCGCGCGGAAGCCTTGCTGCCAGCACCGGAGTCAGCCCACGCTATCGCGGCAGCCGTCGCGGAGGCCAAGGCAGCCGCCGAGGCGGGGGAGGCCAAGACGATCCTGTTCGGCCTGTCCGGCCACGGTTTCTTGGATTTGGCGGCCTACGAGAGCTACATCAAGGGCAAGCTGCAAGACTACGACTACGCCACCGGTACGGTTCTCTGAAGAGTTCGGATGTCGACCGTGTAGCCAGGGGAAGCCTTGGCGAAGCGGTCGTCATTCATCCATGGGGCTGCGCGAAGGCCGCCTGTCAGGCATGACGGGGCGACATCCGTAACGAATGTCATCCGAATCCCAAGACGAGGACGGGCACGCCGATGGCTTGGTACGTGCCAAGGGCGCGAGTGTCCCGGGTAGCCAGCGTCAGACCGTTTTCTTTGGCCGCTAGGCCAACCAGCGCGTCGTAGACGGCACCGCCTGAAATGCCGAAGGTGGCGATGTGGCGGTGGACCGTTCTGGTCAATTGTGTCGGCAGCACGATGACTTCGGCGAACGAATCGTCCATGACGCGCACGACATCGCCATTTGAGGCGCGGGCGCCAGCGGGCAGACGGGTCAAAACCGAGTAAGTTTCCACAGCTGCGTGTCCTGCCAGGCTGAGCTGCTTGCCGTCCGCCCAAGCAAGTACGGCGGCATGGTCGGGGTGTGTTCGCAGCAGCAGAGGAACCGCCACACTCGTGTCCACCGCGAAGACATCATTCATCGACGGCCTGCGTCGATCAGCGCGTACATCATGTCGTCAGTGACGATGGCGTCCCCGTCGATCACCATTCGTCCGTTCTCGCGCATAACGGTGGCGCTGCGCCCGGTGGGCGTCAGCTGCAATCCGGTGCCGTAGGCCGTGATGTCCAGTTTTGCCCCGGCACCAAGGCCAAGGTTGACCCGCAGGGCCTTGGGGACCATCACGCGCCCTACCGCATCCATTGTGACTAGCATGGGCAATACTTTACCAGTTCATTCCCAGTGTGTTACCAGTTGGTGTTTACGCCTGGAAGGGTCGAGCCTGTCGGGCCAACAATCGGTAGACTCGTCACATGATTCCCGCGCTTGACGACCTCAAGGCTATGACCTGCGCTCAGCAGCCTGTGTACGACGACCCGGCTGCCGAGGCTGCCGCCGTCGAGCAGTTGCGCAACCTGCCGCCGCTGGTGTTTGCGGGGGAGTGCGACGACCTCAAAGCCCGCATGGCCGACGTCGCCGCCGGGCGTGCGTTCGTCCTTCAGGGCGGCGACTGCGCCGAGACCTTTGACGGGTTGACGGCCAACGCCATCAAGGCGCGCATACGCGTGTTGTTGTCGATGTCGCTGGCGCTGTCGTACGGCGGGCAAACGCCCGTCTTCACGCTGGGGCGCATCGCAGGGCAGTACGCGAAACCCCGTTCCAGCGACAATGAGACGCGTGACGGCATCACCCTGCCGGCCTACCGCGGTGACGCCGTCAACGGATTTGAGTTCACGCCCGTATCACGTCGCAATGACCCGCAGCGGCTCATCCGCGCGTACAACGCCGCGTCGTCCACCCTGAACCTGGTGCGCGCCTTTATGGCTGGCGGTTTCGGTGACGTCCGCCAGGCCCACACGTGGAATGCGCTGTTCGTCCGCGACTCCCACGTGCAGAAGCGCTATGAGCAGTTGGCCGGCGAGATTGAGCGGGCCATCGGCTTCATGGAGGCCTGCGGCATTCGCGACGAGAACATGCGGTCCGGCGAGTTTTTCGCCAGCCACGAGGCACTGCTGCTCGACTACGAGCACGCCCTGACGCGGGTGGACTTCCGCACCGGGCTGCCCTACGACACGTCCGGGCATCTACTGTGGATCGGCGAGCGCACCCGTCAGTTGGACGGTGCGCACGTCGAGTTTTTCGCCCACGTCCGCAACCCGTTGGGTGTCAAGCTTGGCGCCACCACCACCGTCGCCGAGGCCGTCGGCTTGGCCGAGAGACTGAACCCGGACCACGAGCCCGGGCGCCTGACTTTCATCACCCGCCTGGGCGCCGCCAAGGTGCGGGACGTGCTGCCAGGCCTGGTTACGGGTGTGGCCGACGCCGGCCACGAGGTCGGTTGGGTTTGCGACCCGATGCACGGCAACACCATCACTACCGCCAGCGGTTTCAAGACCCGCCTGTTCACCGACATGGCGGCCGAGCTGGACGGCTTTTTCGACGTCCACGAGGAACTTGGCACCTGGCCCGGCGGCATCCATATCGAGTTGACGGGCGAGGACGTCACTGAGTGTCTGGGTGGCGCTTTCGAACTCAGCGAGGACGACCTCGACACCCATTATGAGACGCTCTGTGACCCGCGGCTCAACCGAAACCAGGCGCTGGAACTGGCCTTCCAGGTGTCTCAGCGCCTGGGAGCCATTGTCGCCAAGCGTCGCCCAGACCGAGACCCGGTTGACTGGTAGGAAAGGAAGAGGAATGACTGACATCAACGTTTTCGGCACCGCCTTGGGGCAGGTTGTCCCAGACATCGCGGTCGTGTCAGTGACGGTTGGGACGCTTGGCTACGCGTCCGAGGCGACCGCGAAGGAGAAGTTTGCGGAGGCACTGGCGAAAGTCCGGGAGGCCCTGTCAGGCACGGACAAGAAGTTCGAGCAGCGGGCCTGGAGCCGGGTTTGGCACGATAACGAGAAAGACATGGACAGGCACCAGGTGTCGGCATCCGCGACGGCGAAATTCGACAAAGGGGACGCGGCGTTGAAGCAAGCCATCGACGCGTTGGCATCACTGGCAGATGTTTCGTTCTCGACTTCCTGGGATATCTCGCCAGTCCTGAGAAAGCAATCCCGTGATGAGTTGTTGGCGCAAGCGGTGGTCGATGCGAAACGGCAGGCAGGCGCCATTGCCGCTGCCGCAGGACAGAAGCTGGTTTCGCTGAGGATCGTCGCGGAGCCCGAGCTGTTCCCTGGCGCCGAACGATCTGCGGTGTCAGCCGGCGTGGTGAGGTCGCCAGCGGCGCCGATGGCGATGGCGGCCTCGCAGGCAGGCAACGAAATAGACATCGACCTGAACCCCGAGCCCGTCGACATGTCCGTCAGGATCGCAGTTTCCTACTCTGCCGAGTGACGGTCACAGTGCTCACTTCAGTTTCACAAGGCAGCAGCCGCAGGCCAGCGCTTCGCACGGCAGTGTTGGCGATAGTCGGATTGTCCCTAGTTCTGGGCGCCTCGTCGTGCGCCCGCCCGGGCCTGGTTGTGCCGTCTCTCACCAGCACCACGGTAATGGCCACTGACGCAACACCCAGCGAGACCAAGTCGCCCGTGATGCCTACGGAAGCCACCCCGACCGCGCAGGAAGGCCCTTGGCTGCAGGTTTGGCTGCAGGCCAATGGCAAACCCAACGAGCTGCCGATTTTGATGTATCACTACGTCAGGGATAGCCCGCCCGACAGCAACACGATCACCCCAGAAGCGCTCGAAAGCGACTTCAAGGCGTTGCACGACCTCGGCTACACCACCGTCTCCTCAGACGAGGCGATACGCATTCTGACGACAAACGAAAAGCCGAGCAACAAGATGGTTTGGCTGACGTTCGACGATGGCCAAGACACCTTCTATACGGAGGTTTACCCCCGTCTGAAGAAATACGGATTGCACGCCACGAGCTTCATCATCACATCCAATGTGCAAAAAGGTCTGCAGGGCACGCTGTCGGTCGACCAGATCAAGGAGATGAAGGCCAGCGGGCTCGCAGATTTCCAGAGCCACACCGTCAGCCATCCGGATTTGTCGACCGCCAGCGACGCCACGCAGACGAAGCAACTGGGCGAGTCCAAAGCCTATTTGGATCAGCTGCTGGGGCAAGACACGGTAGTGATCTGCTATCCCTCCGGCAGTCACAACCGCCGAACTGCTGACATCGCCGAGGGGCTCGGCTACAAGGCTGGTGTTCTCGATCCAGGGCGCACCTACCTTGGAAAAACCGCGCAAGAGGTGCCGGCGATCAGCACGACCGGCATGTTCCTGCTCAATCGGTACCGCACTTTCTCCGATATGGACGCCGACGCCATGATGAAGAAGCTCGCGGCAGCCGAAGATTACAACACCAAGAACACGGCTGTCGACTAGGCTATCTGTCCGTGATTGATCTACGCTCTGACACCATAACCAAGCCCAGCGACGGGATGCGCGCGGCCATGGCCGCCGCCGAGGTGGGCGACGACGTCTACCAGGAAGACCCCACCATCGCCGAGTTGGAGGCCCGCACTGCCGACCTCCTGGGCCATGAGGCCGGCCTATTCGTACCCAGCGGCACCATGTCGAACCTGCTGGGTGTATGGCTGGACGTGCCCCGCGGGCAGGAAATCCTCTGCGACGAGCTGGCTCACATTGTCCGCGCAGAGCACGGCTCGCACGCCAAC
>WQYR01000120.1 GCA_009781145.1 Propionibacteriaceae bacterium
GAGGCCGGCGCCGACACCTTCGACTGCGTCAACCCGTCCCGCGTGGCTCGCAATGCGGCGATCTACACATCTCTGGGACGCTACAACGTCACCAACGCCCGGTTCCGCCGCGACTTCGGCCCGCTTGAGGACGGCTGCGACTGCCTCACTTGCACCACCGTCTCCCGCGCCTACCTGCACCACCTGTTCCACGCCCACGAGCTGAACGCTTTCACGCTGGCGACCATCCACAACGAGCGTTTCACGGTGCGCCTGGTGGACGCCATGCGCGCGTCGATCATTGACGGCACCTTCGACGACTTCCGCGACGAATGGTTGGCCCACTGGCGTCCAACCTCGTCCAAGTAATCGGTCGTCACGAGATATGACTTTTCGTCCCCCAAGTCGTCGGGCGGACGAAAACCCCAATCTCGACGAAACGATCTCGCGCGTCGTTATCCACAGGCCCCTGGATGTTGACCCCCGGCTCGTGTGAGACTTGCTCGATGCAACCAGAACTCCCAGATGTCTTTACCGCCACTCAGGCCTTGGCTGCCGGGCTGAGCCGGAACCAGCTTCGCGGGGGTCGCTTCCGTCCGGTGTGCCGCGGTGTGTATACGACGAGCGACCCCGCCGACCTGATGGTTCGCGCCAAGGCGGCGCTGCTGGTGGCCGGGCCGGGGACCATGCTCGGAGGAGTCACGGTATTGATGATGTGCGGAGTCTGGCTGCCCCAGGCGTTGTTGGATGACACCCGAATCCACGTTGTCATTCCGCCCGGGCGAGTCGGGCCGAAAATGGGGTTCGTCAAGGCAGCCCGGTCATTCGTGACCCTGCAGCCCATCGAATTTGGAGACGTCTTGGGCGTCCACCCGGCACAGGCCTGGCTTCAGGTAGCCACCCAACTGTCAAAACCCGATCTGATCGTCGCAGCCGATTCGCTGATGCGACGTAAGGCTACATTGGCTACTCGGGACGAAATCGAGACAGTGCTGGTACGTCACGCGGGAGGTAGGGGCGTGGCGTTGGCCCGTGGAGCTTTGAGATTGGCGCGGGCCGGGGTGGAATCGCCGATGGAGACGCGGTTGCGGTTGGCGCTTGTGGCGGCCGGTCTCGATTGTCCGTTGGTTGATTACCCGTTCCAGCCATTTCCGCGTAGCAAGGAGTACCGCTTCGACATGGCTTACCCGGCGCAGATGCTGGCGGTCGAGTATGACGGCGGTGTCCATGCTGATCCGCTCAAGATGCGAGACGACCGGACGCGACGTCGATTGCTTGAGGACGCTGGCTGGCGCATCATCACCGCGACAGGGGCCGATCTTCCTGGCTTCGAATGTGTCGTCGCATCCGTCAGGCTGGCGTTGGCCGCCAACCGATAAAAGGCGCACCGTCGTCGAGATATGATCTTGCGTCCCCCGATCGGCCAAAAACCGCGTCGAGGTGGACGAAAACTCCGATCTCGTGCTCAGGGAAGATCGGGGTCACACGGACTTGCGCTTGCCTGTCTCGTTTTCCCACATGGTCAACTGCTGCTCGAGGGCTTTCATCAACTCGAAAACCTGGTCGGGCGGTATGCGGACACGTGAGACCACCGTCGCGTTGAGTAGAACCGCGTCGTCCTCTGAGCGGGGTGGCTCCACGAGGTTGGCGAAGTCAAGGACGAAAACGTCCTTGGTGTGCCAGGCGCGCACAAAGTCGGCGTAAGCACCCGCTGCCTCGTCGGGTGGCATGTTCATCTGGATTCGCTGCTCGGGCATGTGCTCATCATAGCGTCCCGTGCAGGTGCTAGTTTGCCGCCACCTGCGATAATGGATGAAAGGAGGTACGTCACGATGTCTGGTTCCCCGGTTGAGGCCGAGTACGCCCACGATGCGTCGAGCGAGGTGACGACGGCTGACCGCGACGACCTATCAAACCGCCTGAATGACGCCTTCGCTGGGGGAGCACTGACGATGGAGGACTACCAGGCCCGCTTGAACGCGCTTTTTCAGGCGTCGAAGCGCGGTGAGCTGGTGCCCGTCGTTCAGGGCTTGCCGGCCCAATACCGGTCGAAAGAGCCGGCCGTCGGCGGCGACCAGGCGGGCAAACCGGGCGAACTGGCCCCGCTTGGACCGGCCCCGCGAACCCTCGTGCTGGCCGGGGTCGGCGGGGCAGTGGCGCTGGTGGTTCTTGTTTTGATAGCTGTGCTGCTGATCTGACATCATTTCGCCTTGCGGGACGCGCCGCGGCATAGTAGCATAGATAGGCGGCCTTGTGCCGTGTTCTGGCGTGTCATACGTCAGAACGACGGGAAGACGCGGCCCCGGCCGACGTTTCACAAATCAGGAGTTGAATGGCGAAGAAAGAAGGCGCCCTCGAGCTCGAAGGCGCCGTGGTCGAAGCCCTGCCGAACGCTATGTTCCGTGTGGAGTTGGACAATGGCCACAAGGTGCTCGCCACCATCAGCGGGAAGATGCGTCAGCATTACATTCGTATCCTGCCGCAGGACCGCGTGGTGGTCGAGCTAAGCCCCTATGACCTGACGCGTGGACGAATCGTCTACCGTCACAAGTAAAACGACGCTAGTCGTCGCCCGAAAAGGAGGAAACCCCATGAAGGTGCAGCCAAGCGTCAAGAGGATGTGCGATCACTGCAAGGTGATCCGTCGCCGCGGCGTGGTACGTGTAATCTGCACGAACCCGCGCCACAAGCAGCGCCAAGGCTAAGCCTTGGACGCGTCCAAATCTTGACAACTGAACACCCTGTCGGCCCAAAACCCGACGAGAGACAACAAGCCTTCGGGCTTTGAATACTGAAAAAAACAACGTGAAGGCACGTCCCGCGATGACCCGATAGGGCCGATGGGGACGAACCCCCGGACGACGGCCGGGGCCAGCCGCCCACCAGCCATGGTGGGCGATCATCTGGAACGCTTCGCGCCAACACCGTCGAGGCTTTTGGAAGAGCCTAACAACCGAAAGGACGAGCCCATATGGCACGCCTTGAAGGTGTCGACCTGCCGCGCGAGAAGCGCTTGGAGGTCGCACTCACATATATCTACGGCATCGGGCGTACCCGAGCCGTCAAATGCCTGGAGGCCACTGGCATCTCCGGCGACATCCGTGTCAAAGACCTGACAGACGATCAACTTGTGGCCCTGCGTGACTACATCGACGCCAATTATGAAGTCGAAGGCGACCTTCGCCGCGAGGTCACGGCAGACATCCGCCGCAAGATTGAGATCGGCACATATCAGGGCCGCCGCCATCGCAGCGGCCTGCCGGTGCGCGGTCAGCGCACCCGCACCAATGCCCGCACCCGTAAGGGCAAGCGCAAGGCTGTCGCCGGCAAGAAGAAGGCACGCTGACGGTCGCTGGACCACCGGCTAAGAGAGACTCCAGGAGAAACACAGACCAATGGCAACTGCTCAACGAAGCAAGGCCGCCGCAGCCAAAACCAAGGTGCGGCGCAAGGAAAAGAAGAACATCGCGGTGGGCCAGGCTCACATCAAGTCGACGTTCAACAACACAATCATCGCGATCACCGACCCGACGGGTGCGGTCATCGCTTGGGCGTCAGCCGGCACCGTCGGCTTCAAGGGTTCGCGCAAGTCGACGCCTTTCGCCGCCCAGATGGCCGCCGAGGCGGCCGGGCGTCGTGCCATGGACCATGGCATGAAGCGCGTCGAAGTTTTCGTCAAGGGCCCGGGCTCGGGCCGCGAGACGGCGATCCGTTCACTCGGTGCCGTCGGCCTTGAGGTCGGCGCCATCACTGACGTCACCCCGATGCCGCACAACGGCTGCCGTCCGCCGAAGCGTCGCCGGGTATAGGGAAGGTAAGGCAATAGATTATGGCTCGTTATACAGGCCCCATCACGAAGAAGTCCCGCCGTCTCGGCACCGACCTGGTCGGCGGCGACAAGGCTTTTGAGCACCGTCCCTACCCGCCCGGCATGCATGGCCGCGGACGCACGAAGGACTCGGAATACCTCGGCCAGTTGCGCGAAAAGCAGAAGGCCCGTTATGCCTACGGTGTGCTCGAAAAGCAGTTCCACCGTTACTTCGAAGAGGCATCCCGGATGCCCGGGCGTACCGGCGATCAGTTGCTGCAGCTGCTCGAATCACGTCTTGACAACGTGGTTTACCGCGCCGGTTTCGCGTCGACGCGTCGTCAGGCTCGCCAGTTGGTCAGCCACGGCCACTTCCTTGTCAACGGCAAGCGCGTCAACATTCCCAGCTACCGCGTGACGCCGATGGACATCGTCGACGTCAAGCCGGCTTCAGTCAATGCGACCCCGTTCGTCATCGCCCGCGAGACAATGGATTCCCGCAATGTGCCCGCATGGTTGACGGTGCGCCCCAACCGCATGCGCATCTTCGTGCACCAGTTGCCCACCCGTGACCAGATCGTCATCGACGTCAACGAGCAGGCAATCGTCGAGCTCTACTCCAAGTAATTGAGGCTTCGCCGTCAAATAGCGGGCGGCGCAGAAAGGAACAAACATGCTGATTGCCCAACGTCCAACGCTGACCGAAGAGGTCGTCAACGAGAACCGTTCGCGCTTTGTCATTGAGCCCCTGGAGCCCGGTTTCGGGTACACCCTGGGTAACTCTCTGCGTCGCACGCTGTTGTCGTCGATTCCTGGCGCGTCGGTGACATCCATAAAGATCGACGGGGTGACGCACGAGTTTTCGACGTTGCCTGGTGTGGTCGAGGACGTCACAGAGATCATCTTGAATATCAAGTCGCTGGTGCTCAGCTCCGACGAGGACGAGCCGGTGGCGATGTATTTGCGCAAGTCGGGTGCCGGTGCTGTGACGGCGGCTGACATTTCAGCGCCGGCGGGCGTGGTCATCTTCAACCCCGAGCTGCACCTCGCAACGTTGACCGCCAAGGGCAAGATCGAGATGGAACTTATCGTCGAACGTGGCCGCGGCTACGTTTCGGCGGCGCTGAATGAGAACCCGGACGCCGAGATCGGGCGCATCGCGGTCGACTCGATCTACTCCCCGGTGATGAAGGTCAGCTATGCCGTTGAGGCCACCCGCGTGGCCCAGCGCACCGACTTCGACCGTCTCATCATGGACGTCGAGACCAAGCCCTCGATCAGCGCGCGCGACGCCGTCGCTTCGGCCGGCAAGACGCTGGTGGAGTTGTTCGGCTTGGCCCGCGACCTCAACACCGAGGCGGAGGGC
>WQYR01000121.1 GCA_009781145.1 Propionibacteriaceae bacterium
CTGCCCGTAGCCGCTTCCGTCGGACTTTTCGCAACTGTCTGCAGCCGCGAACTGCGTCACCTCGGCGTTCGGGGCTGAGCTGGCGAACGTGAGTGTCCCCCAACTGAAATCAGCTTTGTCCTTGGTGGTGGAGATGATCTTGACGGTGGTGCCGTCCCGGGTGCCCGTCCAGGCCTCCGACCAGCCATAAAGGTTGGCCTGGGTGCCGGGGGTGGGTTGGCAGGTTGCCGGGTCGACGGCCACATTCGATATGAAGCACAGCTTGGCCGTCACGGTCGAGCCTTTCACCGTCACTTGGACGGACTCGACAGTCGACGGGTCGCCGCCACCAACACCGGTGTAGCAGATGTTGACGCCGCAACTCACCTGGTCACCCTGCAAAAGATAGGTGTAGGTCTTGTTGGCGATGACCTTGGCGGCAGCCGCGTTGAGGTCATCGGTGGCCTGTTGCAGGCTCGGCGTCAGGCTCTGCAGCGCAGAGACGATAGAGTCCGGGTCCGCACCCAGCGTGGATGGATCGTTTGTAGCAGCCGTGGCCTGATCGATCAGCGTCTTTAGCTGGGGCAGAAGCGTCTTGCCCTCGGTGGTGGTGGCCATCCAATCCGCGCTGTCATAGGAGCTCTGGGCGTCGGCCAGCACTGTCTTCAGACCGTCCACCGCCAGATCAACTCGGCTCTGGCCGATGGCCGTGACCGCCGTCTGCAGGGTCTGCGCCGCTGCCGTCATGCTGGTTGTCTGGGTGGTCATGTCGGTAACCTGCTGATTGATTTCGGTGGCAGTGGACGCCATCACCGGCAGGTTGGTGATCAGAGACTGGGCATTCGCCAACGCGGCCTGCAGGTCGCTGATGGTGGTGGGGTCTTTGACGTCCGTCTCCTGGAAGGAGGACGCCGCGCTTGACGCCTGAATCTGGTCCGTCAAGGCCTGCTGGGCGTCGGTGAACTTCTGCGAAGCGGTCTGGAATGACGCTTGCGCGTCTTCCAGGGCGTGCTTGTGCGGCAACGAGTAACCGAACACCACGCCAAGGACTACCGCAATCACAACAACCAGCGCGGCACCACCAAACACGATAGCCTTCTTGGCTTTCGACCACGGCTTGTCCTTGTAGAAATCCGAGTCTTCCGCCGCAGGCTTGCGCGGCTCAGGTTCGTCGCTGTACTCATCGAATGGGGAAACATAGTCTGCCGCCGCGTCGACTTTTGTCTGCGACGCCGTGTGCGCGGCCAGCGGCATGGTGTCGGCGACCACAGGCGCCGTTTGTGCGGCGAAACGGTCAGTTGGGGCGTCCGCCATCGCAGACTGTGCCGCAGAGTCGATACGCGAAACGGCGGGAACAACGGGGACGGTGGGCACCTCGGTACGGTTGACGGCCGCAGCGGGAGCAGGCGCGGGAGCCGCCACAGGCGCTGGTGCCGGCGCGGGCGCCGGCGTCACTTTCGGCGCTGCGGCAGCGGCAGGCGCGGACAAGACGGTGTCTTGCATGGCGTCGACGTCCTGCCGCGACGCACGGTAGATCGGGGGAGGCGTTTCGGCCCTGACGGCCGCAACCTCGGCGCGCGCCTTCGGGGTGCCAAACTGCTCCAGCCAGTCCAGCAGGCCGGGGTAGGCATTGGGGTGCCGCGCCACCTCTGCGCCCAATACTGGGTAGGCGTACGCGATGGACATCAGATCGGCGCGGCTGGTCGCTGGGTCTCGCACCGCAGTCGCAGCGCTGGCTTCATCAGCGAAATATGTCATGACAACTCCTTTTCCCTCATTCTGATGCTACTACACCAGCACCGCGAGGCGCGTGATCAAGGTGGAAAAATACCCCCGGGCCTTGTTGTGGCCATATGTGCTATCAGCTTAACGGTAGGCTGAAGGCGTGCTTTATTCGACGCGCGCGACGATTCACCTTGACGCCTTGCGACATAACGTCGCCGCGTTGCGGACCTTGATCGGTGACCGGGCGCTGATGGCGCCGCTCAAAGCCAACGCCTACGGGCACGGGGCTGTCGAGGTGGCCAAGTTCCTTGAGCGCGAGGCCCTGGCCGACTGGATCGGCGTCACGACCGTCCCCGAAGCTTTGGAACTTCGACAGGCCGGCCTGCGAATGCCGTTGCTGAAGCTTTCCCTCAGTTTCCCTGACGAACTGCCCGCGCTACTCACCAACGACGCGGCGGTGACGGTGGCCGATGAGCCCGGCATCGACGCCGCGGAGGCGGCCGCAACCGCCGCCGGGCTGACGGCCCAGGTACACCTGAAAATCGATACTGGCATGCGCCGGGTGGGCTGCGAACCGGCCGACGCCGTAGCCATGGCGCGACGCATCTCAGCTTGTCAACACCTCAATTTCCAAGGTATCTCGACTCATCTACCAATCAGCGATGTGGCCGATCAGGGCTTCACCGAGGCTCAGCTGACCCAGTTCAAGGCCGCCGTCCAGGCAATCCAGGACGCCCGAGCGACACTCGAGTTGCCTCCCGTCCCGCTGATCCACGCGTCCAATTCTGGCGGAATCCTTGGGCACAGCCTGGACGGTCTGACGATGGTACGCCCGGGCATAGCCTTGTTCGGTTGCTACCCCGATGCCACCACGCCACGCACCGTCGAGCTTCGTCCCGTCATGACATTGACCAGCAAGGTGGCCGCCGTCAAGCAGGTGGACGCCGGGCAAACTGTCGGCTATGGACGCACCTGGACGGCGCCCCGCGCCACGTGGATCGCGACGGTGCCCGTCGGGTATGCCGACGGCTACTCCAGGTTGAACTCCAACCGGGGGTCGATGCTGATGAACGGACGCCGCTACCCCGTCGCCGGGCGTGTCTGCATGGATTCGACGATGCTCGATCTTGGCCCCGGACCCGAGTCGCCGGTCAACGTCGGCGACACCGTCACCTGGCTGGGTACCGACGGCGGCGAGACCATCACCGCCGACGAGTTGGCAGGCATCATGGGCACCATCAGTTACGAGATGTTCTGCCTGCTTGGGCCCCGCGTCCCCCGCGACTACCTAGAGTAAAGGTTCAGGCTACGGTGATACGCCCATCGAACTGCGGTAGCATGAAGTATGGGCTGGTGGCCGTTGTGACCTGCGACTAGCCCATGTGGTGTCGGAAAAGCGTCACAGAGTCGGGATAATAAGGGTGAAAACTCGACATATTACGTTTGTGGCTGCGCTCGCCTTGACGTTGGCCTTGGGTCTTGGGGTGCCAGCGCCCGCCGCGGCGGCGCCGACCTTGCCTTTCATGCCGCGCTTCAGCACCAACGCCAACGGTGCCATCGTCACCATTGGCAATAATCTGATGACCTGCCCGGCGAGTGCGCCAACCTGTGCCGCTGCCTTGACGGGCAAGGCGCCGAACAATAACAACAACGCGTTCGACATGATCAACTTGGACGCGGACGCCGACCCGTCCACTGTCAACTCGTCCATGTCGACGCTGACCCTGCCTACCGGCGCGACCGTGGAGTGGGCCGGGTTGTACTGGGGGGCGCGGCTGAACGCCGGCGTCAACGGACAAGCACCCCCGCTCGGTTCCGACTTCACCAAGATGTCACTGAAGGTGCCCGGCCAGGGCGCATACCAAACCATCACAGCCGACCCCACGGCAGGCGCCCAATTTGGCCCCTACTCGGCCGGGGCGAACGCCTACCAGCGCTACGCGGATGTTACCGCCGTTGTGCAGGGTGCCGGTGGCGGTGACTATTGGGGCGCCAACGTCATCGGTGGCACCGGGCAGGACCGCTACGCCGGCTGGTCGCTGGTGGTGGTCTACGAGGCTCCCGGCCTGCCACTGCGCAATCTGACCGTCTTCGACGGCTTCACCAACGTCGGTGCAAGCTCACCCCAGTCAATCACCGTGTCCGGCTTCCAGGCTCCGTGGACCGGTCCCGTCGACACGACCTTGACGATGGTGGCCTACGAGGGCGACATGACCCAGACCGGTGACTTCACGAAGCTGAACGGCGCGCAGTTGGCCACGACCTTGTCGACCGGCTCGAACTTCTTCAACAGCACCAACGACTGGTTCGGCGCGTCAGTCGCCACACGCATCCCGAACGACAAAAACATGCTGGGCTTCGACATCAAGAACATCGGTGCGTCCGGCATCATCGGCAATGGTGACACCAGCGCCACCTTCACCTTTGGCAGCACGGGCGACGCCTACTACCCGGGCGTCCTGACGACCGCCATCAACCTGTATGCCCCGGATTTCACGGCGTCCTCCAAGACGGCCGTCAACCTCAACGGTAACTCGCCGGCGCAGCCCGGCGACATCATCCAGTACAACGTCAACTACGTCAACTCGGGTCAAGACCCGGCTGTCGAACTGGTCTCCACCGATTTTCTGCCGGCAGGCACCGCTTACGTGGCGGGCTCGCTGACGCTGGGTGTGCCCGGATGGACGGTGCCCCAACCATTGACGGACGCAGCCGACGCAGACCAGGGCGAGTACAACAGCGTCACCAACGCTGTGGTCGTGCGAATTGGCAGTGGCGCATCGGCAACCGCCGGAGGGACGCTGGGCCTTGGCGGCATGGAGTCCTACCAATTCAAGGTGCGGGTTCTGGCCTCCGCCGCCGGGACCACACTGACCAATACCGCGCACCTGGCCTACAAGACTCGCACCACCAGCATTTCGGCCAACTTCGACACGACGCCCGTGGCGGTGGACGTGCGGGCCCAGGCCGACGTGTCGATCACCAAGGCGATGGCGCCGCGCACGGTCGCCGTCGGTGCCCCCATCACGGCCACCCTCAAAGTGGCAAACAACGGCCCGAACACCGCCACCGGCGTGCAAGTGACCGACCCCCTGGACGGCTGGACGAATGTCACAGCCGACACCTCGGGGGCGCCAGCCGGAACGACATGCTCAGTGACGTCCGGCCTTGTGTGCACGGTGCCTGACATGCCGAATGCCCAGACTGCCACCATCGTCGTGACGGGCAGCCTTCCGGCCAGCACACCGTCGTCCCAGCTGACGATGACCAACCTGGCCCGGGTCAGCACCACAACCTACGACCCGGATCTCACGAACAACCTGGCCTCCGATACCGTCGCACTGACCCAGCAAGCCGATCTCAGCGTGACAAAATCCCTTGTCAGTACCTCGATGACGCCAGGC
>WQYR01000122.1 GCA_009781145.1 Propionibacteriaceae bacterium
GACACCCGTTGCAGCGTCCTTTCCATCCGCAATGGTGGTATTCCGTGCTGGGTGGGGGTATGACATGGTGAACGTCATCGTGGGTGCGAGGTCACTGTTGCTGAACGTCACAAATAGGCCGCTCGCCGGGTTCGTCGCCATGCGGTGCCCGTCCGCAGATACCCACACCTCAGTCGTTTCGGCGACCGAGTCATTTAGCGTCGCTGTGACCACCCCATTGACCGTGTAACCAGACCCCCAACCAGGCGTCGTGAAATACGTGGCATGCGAGGAAATCGGCACATCGAAGCCGACCAACGCGCCCGTAACCGGATTGCAATATTGATCGGTGACATATGCTCGGACGGTTGACGGCCCTGGTGAGGGCACGACCACCGGGGACGCCGAAGCATTGGTCGATTCCTGGCCGGCCTGGCACTCAAAGGGTCCAATCGACGAAGGGCCCGCAGTGAACGTCACGCTGGTGGACGTCAACGAACCGCCGCCGGACGAGCCTCCAGTGTAGGTCGCACCCACCGAGACGGTCTCCGCCGTCTTGTCCGTAATGGTGGCGGTCGCCAGCCCCGTCGCATCAGTTGTCGCCTGCACCGACACCACTTGGGCGTCCGAACTGATCGCAGTGAAGGTCACAACCGCCCCCACAATCGGATCGCAATCGACAAGATAGGCCGACAGATCAACTGTCTGTCCGACGGTCTGTGATGATTGGCTCGCTATCACCTGGTTCACAGGGCCTGTCGAAGGATTGCATGGATACGCCTGACCGGCTTTGAAGGGAATCGGTAACCCCGCGTCCGTCGTTGACGGATTACCGATCCGCATGCCCTGATACTGTGCAGTCACAGTGAAGTCGGCGCCGGCGCGTAGCGACGTGAACTGCGCGCTGTAGGTGCCGTCCCCGTTGTTGACCACCTTAGAGACCTGCACATCGGACGATGAGGGTGTGAATGTGAAATCGTCCGGGTTCAGGTTGGGCAACAGATTGCCGCCGCCGCAACCGCCATCCCTAGCTGTTACGGTGCCAGTGTAAAAGGCCACGCCATCAGAAACTGGCCAGGTTGAGTTGTCGGACATATCCACGGAGGGTGTCACGGTAAACGTTGACGGCATCGGATCCCCGCAAATCGCGGTGAACGTCACATGGGCCGGCGAACCCTGCACCGCCACATTCGGAAAGTCGGTGAGACTGGCCGAGAAAGCCACCGTCTCAACCACATTGTCGGAAATCGTCGCCACGGCGTGGCCATCCGCGCCAGTCACGGCCGTCTCCGGGACGATTGTCGCGTGAGAGGCCACTGTCTGCGAGAACGTGACAGCTATGTCGGGAATCGGGTTGCAGTACCTGTCAACCACAAAGACGTTGCCGGTCGCAACCGCAAGAACCGGCAATTCGGTTTTGTCGACCGAGAAACCCGGAGTTCCGGCGGGTAAGCAGTCGATCGTGGCAGGGTCCACCGGCCCAGCTCTAAACGGAATTGGCAGCGTGCTGTTGCTGATCGTGTTACCGCGAAACACCGCATATACCGTATCGGTGGAATCAGCCACCGTCGACGTGAGTTGTGCCGAATATGTGCCATCGCCATTGTCTGTCACGTCAGACACTTGCACATCCGGCGACGACGGCGAGAATGTGAAATCGTCTGGGCTCAGCCCTGGGATCAAATTGTCGTTTGAATCCTTGGCCGTCGCGGTAACCGTGTACGAACCACCGACCTCAACCCAGGTCGAGGGATCGGACGTGGTTGCGACGGGCGTAACGTGGACCGCCACCACAGCGACCGGCGGAATCACACAGCCTGTGGTAAACGCGACATCGACTGAACCCTGCGCACCCCCGCCGTCGTTGAGCGAGGCGGTGACCACGACATGTTCGGCCACCAGGTCGGTCAACTGAGCAGTCGCCACACCATCGGGGCCGGTTGTTGCCGTCGGCGACACGTACCCATTGCGGGTGGCCGTGAACGTCACAACCGCGTCAGGGATCGGCATGTTGTCCGCGTCAGCCACAAAGGCACTCACCGTCGCCGTCGCGCCCACGCACAACTGCGATTGATCGACGGAAACCGTGACCGTAGGAGGAAGCCGGGGCGGCACCGGGTCGAACGCCAAGCCCACAGGACTGGAAGTTAAGCCGTTCGCCGTCGCCGTCACATTCGCCGTCTCGGTTGTCGTGTCCGTCACCGTGATCGTCGCGACCCCATTGCTGTTTGTGTTCACGGTCGAAGCGGACAGGCTGGCGTCGCCGACGATGCTGAAGGTTACCGGCACATCAGCCACCGACTGGCAAGCATCAATCAACGTTGCGGTCACGGTCCACGAGTCCTGACCATTTGCAAACACCGATTCACCAGCCGTCGGACTTGCCGCCACCGACAGGATCGGAGTCGGCACCACTGGCACCAGATCCCGCGTCACACTGACAGATTCCGACCCGCTGACGTTTCCGACACTCGCCTGCACTCCTGCCGATGAAACACCCGGCACATAACCATTCAGCGACGCGTCGACTTCGAGTGTCACCTCCACGGCACCGTCCGAATCGGTCGTATAGGTGCCGGACGGAACAATCAACGGCGCATCCGCCGTCACGGTCACGTCCTGATCTGCCATCGGCGCACCCGACGTGTCTTCCACCGTCACAGTTGCAATCACGGAATCCGGCGTCGCCACACCGCCGCCGCCGCACGGCTGGCTTCCAATCGTCACACTGTCAGTAGACAATGACACGGATACGCTTCCGACGGTGGTGACAGGCGCCGACGTGGGGTGGGTGATGACGAACGAGTCAACCGGTGTGGTTGAGCCTACGATGTAGGTGTTCACGTGGATGGAGGTGGCGTCCACGGTGACCGCCGAGTAGGCGTCGTTGGACGGGGTGACCGAGAAGTTTTTCGTGAGACTGATCCATGGGCTCACGGTAGCGCTGGTCGCCACCGCCGGATAGTTCTTCGCCCCCGCGAAGCTGGGAACATAGTAGACCAGGCCATCAGTTGTCGAGTCGATTGTGTCCAGACCGATTTGGCTGCGGTTCCACTGGGCTTTGCCGGTCGAGTAGTTCCACGTGACTGGCAACGATCGGATCAGGTTGTGATCGTGCCCGGCCAGCACCAAGTCGACGCCTGCCTCAAAATAGGCCTTGGGCAGCACTTGCACGATATTCGGGTTGCCGTAATCGCCGGCGGGGTAGGTGCCAGCGCCGGAGTGGGTGCCGCCGAATGGTGACTTGTGCTCGACGGCAATCACGAAACGCTGAGAACCGTCGGGGTTGTGGCCGTATTGGGCCACCGTGTCCTTAATCCAGGCCGCCATGGCATTCAATTGGGCGATACTGATGCCGCTTGGGTTGGTGTTCACCATCAAAAAGAGTGCGTCACCGTAGACGTAGGCGTACTCCAACGCAGAATTGTCGCCGAAACTGTAATACGAGTTCGGGTTGGTTAGCGACGCCCGCGGTGTCATCGCCGCCCACGTCGACGACGTGTTGTAATCACCGTCATGGTTGCCGAGCACCAGATTGAGGGCTGGACCGGCCAGGGAGGTTCCGACGGCATTGAGCCAGTCCTGTATCTGGGCGGCGCTTCCATCGTCAGTGATGTCGCCGTTCTGCACGACAAACGCGGCGTCCGGCGTGCGCTGCAGCGCCGTGCGCAAGTCGTTGCCCCAGTACGAGTCGTACTGCCCGGCACTAGCCTGGGTGTCGGCAAAGTCCAGGAAAGTGAACGGCTGCCCGCCGTCCGTCGTGAAGGAATAGACGGGCGACTCGACGGCGCCGGTGCCCTGGGTGGCGCCGACTGCATAGGAGTACGTGGTGCCCGGCAGCAGGCCCGTCAGCGCACATGTGTAAACCCTGTAGGTGGCCATCGGAGCAGGTGCCGCGGCAGACGTGCAAGACGCCGGGTCGGCAACGGTGACCGAAGCCGCATCGGTGCTCACCTTAATGTATGGCGCATTGTACTGGGCGGAGTTCAGCGCCATCCAGGCGATCACGCGCTGCGTTTGCGCATCCGTGCCGAATCCGTTGTTCAAAGCAAACGGCGTGAACACCTGCGGGTCGGCCGCCGCGGCACTTGGAAGGCCAAACGCGACCGATGTAAACGCAAGCGCAACAGAGGCAACCGTTGCAAGAAAAGGCCGCAATGTCTTGATGGGCATCATGGTAATCGACTCCGTTTTCCCTGCGCCCAAAAGAAGACCTGCGCCATGCCGACTCCACCACTTTCGGGCAACGATGATGTCACTATATACCCACTGTGAAGGCGTAATTGACAGGTGATCGCCAGTAAGAATGAGACCGTCTGGTCGGGTGTGGCCAGGTGCCACAGTCCGGTCAGTGTTGCGGTGTCACCACATAGAGAGTCGAGCCGTGATCGGCCCACATTCTGGTGGCCGTTCGGTCGTCATTGCCTTCGAATTGAATGGACGGACCATAGCCGGCGGCCAGGGCCGCACCGCTGGCTGTGAAGGACTCGTCGCTGTCGGGCAGGCGGTACCAGTGGCCCACCGCGCGGACGATCGGGCCTTCCGGGTTCAGCCACTTCGGGAGGACGAAGCGCAGCAAATGGCCGAAATCGTCCAGCCCCAGGGTCTGGGGACGCGACGTGATCCGGTAACGCTTGGCGGCGTCCAGCCCCGGCACCTGCCAGACGCCCGGCGGCGTCAGCGAATATGTGCGCGTCTGAAAGTGCCCGGCAATGACCTCACCCTTGCCGACCGTGGCCCAACCGAACTGGTCGGGACGGGTGGCCGTCAGCCTGTGGAACCGGCCCTGCTGCAGTGTCCGCCGGTGACGTTTGTAGAACGCAACCTGGGCGCGGACATCCCGCCGCTCGGCGTGGCTCAGCGTCGTCAAATCGAACTCATAGCCCAGCACCCCGAACGCCGCGACGTTGAACCTAGTCGACAGTGGCGTCGCTCGTAGCGTCTGCGCAGACGGGGACGCCGTGACGTGGGCACCCATCGTCGACGGCGGGTACAGGTAGCTCAGGCCATCTTGGATGTCGAGGCGCTCGACGGGGTCGGTGCAATCGGACGCCCAGATCTGTGGCGAAAAGCACAGTATGCCAAGGTCGAACCGGTTTCCGCCA
>WQYR01000123.1 GCA_009781145.1 Propionibacteriaceae bacterium
CGTCACCTTGCGCCCCGAACCGCCCCTGCCCGTCACAGTTGAAGTCAAGCCAGTGGACGACCCGTTGCTGGCCCAGTGCTGGGGTCGTACCCTTAAGAGGCTGACTTTTGACACAGAACACCTCAACCATTTCCGGCTGAGCATAAACCAGGAAGGCAACCGTCATGAGTGACGCGGTCCCCCCAAATGCGATATCTCCACTGCCTGATCAGAGGCGGGCGGAGTTGCTATCGGTACTCAACGCCGACACCGCTTTGCGTGTCAGTGAGTTGGCTGCCCAACTGGGCGTCTCCGTGATGACGATCCGCCGCGACCTGACTGAACTGCAGAGCCAGGGTTTGATCAGGCGAGTCCATGGCGGTGCCGTGCTGCCGCAGGCGCCCGTGGCCGTGCCGTCCAGGTCGGAATCGCGGGGCAAGATCGGCCTGCTGGTACCCAGCCTCGACTTCTACTGGCCGAGCGTGGCCCGCAGCGCCGAGACTGCGGCGGCCCGTCGGGGCCTGCGGCTGCAACTTCGCGGCGACTCATATGACAGCGTGGACGAGCGTCCGGCCTTGGCTTCGCTGTTCGCCATGGACGACGTTGTTGGCGTTGGCGCCGTCATCAACACGATGGGCCCGCACAGTGCGGATGTCCTGGAATGGCTGGCGCGGCAGACCAAGCCGGTGGTGCTGATCGAGCGCGAGGCGGTTTCCGGGCATTTTCATCAAGCCGTCGAGTCCGTTGTCACAGACCATGCCGAAGGCGCGGCGGCCGCAGCCCAACATTTGTGGGACCTCGGGCACCGTCGCATCGGTTGTGTGGTCAGCCGGACATCGCCCACGACGCGCAAAATCATGGTCGGCTGGCGGGCCGCCTGCCAGCAACTGGGTCTGCCCGATTCGGATATCGCGGTCGTCGAGGTGCCTGATCACCGCACCACTTCATTCGCGCCAACTGTCGAGTCCATCATCGACCGGTGCCTAGCCGATGGTCTGACGGGCCTGCTCGTGCACTCCGACAGGGAGGCAATCGGCCTGGTGCAGCACCTGGAGGGGCGTGGCTTGCGCGTGCCGGAGGATATCTCAATCGTCTCCTACGATGACGAGTTGGCCGCGTTGTTCTCCCCTGCCTTGACTGCCGTGCGTCCTGCCCGTGACGCTCTTGGCGCGTCCGCCATCGCTTTGCTGGTGGCCCGCCTGGCCGACCCGGGGCGTCCCGTCCACCGGGTGACCATCAGCCCCGAGCTGTTCGTCCGCGAATCGACCGGCCCGGTTCCGGCTCGATAGACTAGGGCACATGAGTGCCGCACCTCGACGGGTCGTTTACGGACGCCGACGCGCGAGGCCTGGCCGGATCATCATTGCCCTTCTGGTGGTAATTGCCGTGGTGATCGGTGCCACCGCTGCGGTGCGAGCCTTGACGCGCGTCCCCTTCTCTGGAGTTTCGATCATTCCACGCGACCATTGCATTGCCGTCGCCGATAGTTACCGCGGCACCATGACAACCGAGCAAGCCGGCAACGCCGCGATCATCGTTGGCGAGGCTCTCCGGCGCGGCCTTCCCGCCCGTGCCGCCACCATCGCCATCGTCACCGCCAGTCAAGAATCGAGTTTGCGCAACCTGAACTATGGGGACGCAGACTCGCTCGGGTTGTTCCAGCAACGGCCCAGCCAGGGCTGGGGCACGCCCGAGCAGATCATGGACCCCTGGTATGCCGCCGGCAAGTTCTATGACGCCTTGGTCAAGGTGAAAAACTGGCAGTTCAGAGATATCGGCGAAGTTGCCCAGGCCGTCCAGCGGTCTGCCTACCCCGACGCCTACGCCAAGCATGAGCCGGCTGGCCGAGCCATCGCGTCGGCTTTGACTGGGCTGACCCCGGCCGGCCTGCGTTGCGTCGCAAATGACGGCCAAGGCGGCGGGGGTGACGAGTTGGTGGCGCTGTTGACGCATATCTGGGGCAACAACATCACCATCACCCCAGGGACGGACGCCGCCACGGGGGCCGGCACACTCACAGTGACGGCACGGGACGCGACGGCAGCCTGGGCCGCCGCCCAAATATCGATGGCGCAGTTGGCGTCATATGGTCTGACGTCCATCCAGGTAGGCGACCAAACCTGGACCCACCAGTCCACCGACCTGGCCCAATGGGCCACATCAAGTGCGGCTGCCCCCGCCAACACAGTTGTGATCACGCTACGCTGACAGCCCCATTACGCCCAAAAACCGGATTCTGCGGGCTGTGGCCATGCCAAGACAGCTAACTGCGCCGCAGCGTGCACTTTGGCGCCCCTCATAACGACCTGGTAATGGTTAACAAGGGCCTTACCCCTCAAAACGCCTGCAAACTGTGACCACACCGTCGTGCGCCCCCAAAAGAGTGACGACATGGCGCAATTGCCTGCCACGACGGAGTGCATGGCCACCGAGATTGAGCTCCGCACCACGTCGGCCAGGCATCCGGATACACAAAGATGCCGGCATCTTTGTGTTCTGACTGCCAGAAGATGCCGGGATCCTTGTGCACGGTCACCACAGATTTCACGGTCATGATCACCCCGTGCTGACCCAACCGCCATCCTGACGCACACTGCGCGAAACGCCCTTCCCTGTCACACTGCGCGAAACGCCCTTCCCTGTCACACCGCGCGGAACGCCCTTCCCTGTCATACTGCGCGGAACGCAGTGGAGTCGCAGTATCTCCCCAGATCCTGCGACTGCGCGACAGCAGGATGACGAAAAGGGTGGTGCGCACGATGACAGAAAGGACGGTGCCCAGGATCACGAAAACGAGGTTGGTTGGTGACTTGACAACTGTGTCACTGTATTAGATACTTAATACAGTGACACAGAAAAGGAGGTGCGTTGTGCAGTGGGAATTCACCAATGACCGGGCTATTTCGTCCCAGATCGTCGAGATCATCCAGAAAGGCATCCTTTCTGGGGTCTACCCGCCTGGGTCGAGCTTGCCCAGCGTCCGCGTTCTCGCCGTCGAGGCGGGAGTCAACCCCAACACGATGCAAAAAGCCCTGGCCGAGCTTGAAACACAAGGCCTCGTGCGCACCCAACGCAACAGCGGACGGACCGTCACCAACGATGAAAGGTTGATCATGAAGCTTAAGGAGCAGGCCGCGGCCCGCTACGTCGAGCAGTACTTCACCCATATGCAGAGTCTGGGCATCACACGCGGCGACGCGGCATCGACTCTTCAGTCGCAGGTCGGGGAGGTGAGTTAAATGGGCGCGCTACTTCAAACTCAGGGGCTGACCAAACAATTCGGGCCGACTGCCGCGCTGGACAACGTCACCATCACCTGCCAAACCGGGCACATTGTCGGGCTACTCGGGCCCAACGGCAGTGGCAAGACCACCCTGATCAAGATCGTCAACGGCCTACTGTCGCCAACCAGCGGCACGGTACTGATCGACGGAATGGCGCCCAGCCCGGCCACGAAGGCCCGGGTCAGCTACCTGCCCGACCACACCTATTTCGACAACTGGATGAAGGTCCGCGACTGCGTCGGTTTGTTCGACGACTTCTACGCGGACTTTGACAAGGCCAAAGCAAATGACATGCTCAAAGCGCTCGGCATCGACACAGCCAAGACGTTTCGGACGCTGTCGAAGGGGACGCAAGAAAAGGTCCAGTTGGCCCTGGTGATGAGCCGTCGGGCGCAGTTGTATCTGCTGGACGAGCCGATCGGTGGCGTCGATCCGGCGGCCCGCGATTTCATCCTCGACACAATCATCAAGAACTACAACGAGGACGGCGCAGTGGTCATCAGCACGCACCTGATCGCGGACATCGAAAAGGTGCTGGACGACGTCATCTTCCTCAACGCCGGTCGTGTCATGCACTCGGGCAGCGCTGACGACCTACGCGAGAAAACTGGAAAAAGTGTTGACGAGGTATTCAGGGAGGCATTCAAATGCTGAGCAAGTTGATCAAATACGAGTTCAAGGCAACGGCCCGCATCTTCTTGCTGACGTACGCAGTGGTCGTCGTCCTAGCCGGTGTAAACGCGGCCCTGTTGTCATTGCAGCCCTCAGGAAGCTCCAGCCTGGGCATGGTGTATGCCGGCATCTCGACGATGATGAGCCTGCTCTACGGCATCGCCGCCTTCGCCGCATTCCTTCTGACCATCGTCATCATCGTCGTCCGTTTCTACCGGATGCTGGGCGACGAGGGGTACCTTTGGTTCACCCTTCCAGTGACGCCAACCCAACAGATTTTCGGCAAGCTGATACCTGCCATCGTCTGGACGATCGTGACGTCTGTTATCGCGCTGGCAAGCGTCGGGCTGGTGACGTACCGCGTGAATTGGCCCTCACAGTTGGGGCCCATATGGCGAAGTTTGGCGTCGCAAGGGTTCAACCCTGGTGTCTGGCTGGTGTGTGGCTTGGTGTTCATCCTGATTAGCTTGCTGGTGAACGTCATGCTGTTCTACGCCGCCATGGCGTGGGGCCCCAACCTCATCAAGAGCAGCCGCCTAGGCGGCAGTGTCGTGGCCTACATCATCATCTACTGTGCACTCGAGGTGCTCAACTTGATTGGATTCCTCGTCATGGTGGTGGTTTTCAGCAAGACGTTCAACGCCATGCAAACCATCCCGTCAGTATTGACGAGTGCCGACGTGGCGGCAATCAATCAAGCCGGCCTGGTTTTCGGCGGCTACTTCGCCGTCGAATACCTGGTGTTGGCCGTGGTCGGCTTCTTCATCACGCGACACTTTATCGGCCGGAAACTGAACCTGTCATGAAAACCTGGCGGTGTGGCTCATGGCAAATCATGAGTCACACCGCCAACGCCTCAGAGCACCGAGAGAACCGCCACCAGCACAATCGCGAAAAAGATGCCACCTAGCACCACACCTGAGATCGCCACACCACGATTGCTCGCCTGACCGCGACCGACTGCCTTGATGCCCAGGATTCCCGTGACTAGCGCACCCGGCATCGGGCGGCTCGCGAGGACCAAATTGCCGTTTCCCTAGACGCCTGTAAAAAACACCGCCGCCGGAACGAAGACAAGCATCAGCACGCCTATCACCAACCCTATGA
>WQYR01000124.1 GCA_009781145.1 Propionibacteriaceae bacterium
GACGAAATGGCACTCGGGACGGTGGCCGGCGCCATCCGCGGGCTGGTGAGCCAACCTGGACCAGTCACAGTGCTACGGTTGCAGTTGGTGAGGGTCGGGCCGCAGACATCGCCTCCGCGTTTGGCGACGGTCAGGCCCAGGGAGAACGAAAGCGAGGCCGCAAATGAAAATGCCAACACCTGAACAAATTGACGCCATTAATGTATTTCAATACGACGTACTGATAATGAAACTGGGAATTGGCCTGACGTTGCATTCAAGCGCCCATTTTCCGAAGTTTGTAACGGGTTGGGGGAATTTTGGGAAACCTATCGAGCAGCGGTCGGCGATCGCTTCACCTGGGCACGTCTGGGTGGTGGCAACCGTAGCCAAACGGCCGGACGGTCCACATACAAAAAGATGGAATCATGGTTTTCCGGCAAAGTGGACCTCGAGCCAACCTGCTGGATGTCAATTCACGATGGCGCCATGGATTGCATGGGTGATTATGGCATGGTTTTGACCGGCGAGGGTATCGTGCGGCATGAGCTGGATGAGGCGTCTGGGTATGTGGAGGTGGTGTTTCCCGTTTCTGACCTGGAACGTCTCGGTGAAGCGGGGCTGGCGCATTTGCTGTGTGATATGGTCGCACCGGTTGACTATTGGGCTGGCGTGGCAGGGTTTTGCTTCCAGCACTCACCGTACAAATTGGTCAGGCTTTGGCCAAATGTCAGGGATCTGTGCCAGCGTTTTGTTGGTGTTGAGATCACCGCGGCGGAACGGTTGGCCTATCTGGCTGAGCGTGGTGTTCCGACAGTGAATTGGTTGACGTTCATCGGTGAGGAACATCTGGCTCGGCTCGGCGGGGCGGCGGCCTTGAATCAGAACTTGAGTGACGGGTTGACGACTTCCACAATCGGCAGCGGTGTGGTACTGGCCTGCGCGGGTGGGCCGCGTCTTGGTGACATGAACAACAACGAGGATATCGACATTTTCCGAAGAGCGTATCAATCGGTCCGCCCAGCACAGTTCGTCGATCCCGCGTACGCGTTCAGCGCTCTTAGTTTCCCTGGTGCCGAAACCGTCGAATGGCTGACCCGGCTGGCAGATTAGGGATTCACGAGGCATCTTCTAAGATATGGCCGATCTCGCTTTGGAGACGGTGACAACTGGCCATTCGGGAGCTCTTTCCAGGCATTCTCACTGCAAAAGGCCAGTTACCGCCTCGAAACCGGCTGTTTTCAGGTGACAACTGGCCATTCCGACGTTGTTTCGCAGATATTGGCCCTCCGAATGGCCAGTTTTCACAACCATGGCAGTACGGTTACAGTTGGCGCCGATGTCATTGCTCCATTGGCGCGAGGCGAATCAAGAATCCGGGCTACAGGCCCAGCAGCGCTAGTGGCACGACGGCCACCCCGTCTGGACGCCGGAAGGCCCGATCGCCGGTGTTCACCAGCACCTTGTCAACAACTCGACCAGGCAATTGCCCGTCCAACCAATTCAGGTGGGCAACATCGGCCGGACGGACAATCGGCGATACCTTTGCCTCTATCGCCAACACTTTCAGATCTTGTCTTGCGACTATGATATCGACCTCATGATCGCCGCCTTGTAGCCTCATGTGGCTCGTCCGGGCCTGATTGGCCTGCGCCAGAACCCGAACCGTTTGAACAACCAGTGACTCGAACAACGCCCCAAGGAAAGTGCCGTCGTAGCCGGACGGGCCCTCGCCCCGAATCAGTGACGACTGATTTGCGCCGACCAACCGCGCCGCCAAACCTGGATCGACCAAGTGGTGTTTCGGCGACTGCCCAAGACGGTCAAGATGGGCAAATGTCGGTACCCAGGCTGGCAAAGGGTCGAGCACCCACATGCGCTGCAGGAGATCCCGGTAGCCCATCGCAGTTCTTTTGGCCGGTGCGACGGATTCCCCGGGCGTGGCCGCACCAAGAACCGTCGCATAAGAGGCTGTTGTGGCTGTTGCTGCGCCATAGGCGGCCAACCAACTGCGCAAAGTTTCCGGTCGCCGCACAATAGCACCCGTCTCGACAACGTCATGGTCGACGATGCGGTCGATGTAGCTATCCAACAGATCGCCACGCACGGACGAGCCAGCTCTCCTGATCGCCGGAAACCCGGTGCGCAGAATCTCGTCCACATAATCAGACGTGGCCAGGCCCGTCGTGCCGCTGACCCGATCACGCGACCCCGAAAGAAGACCCGCTAGCGACACCGTGGGCGACTCAAGATCGCGTTCAGGCATGGACATCGGGCGTATCAACAGGCGAACCATTCGGCCCGCGCCCGAGTGCACCCGGGCATCGCTGGGCAAGCTCGCCGAGCCTGCCAACAGGAACCTACCCGGTTCGGCACCGTCGTCAACCGCGCGACGTACGACATCCCAAACCGGCGGCACCAACTGCCACTCATCGACAAATGTTGTCGCTTTGCCGCCCAGTATTATTTCGGGATCGTCAGCCACACTTTGACGGGTCAGCTGTCGATCGAGCGAGAACGTTTCTTTCGCCCGCTGGCTGGCGGTGGCCGTCTTGCCGACGCCTTTCGCGCCCTCAAGGGCGATCGCCGGCAGCTCAGGCAGCCATCGATCCAGCGTCTCGTCAACCAACCGCCGCTCATATGCCATGCCTGAATGTTACCATTCCCGGATGTTCTATGTCACCATTCCCGGTTATGGAATGCTCCTATTTCGCAGACCCTTGGACAGTCACACAGCACACTAGATCCCGGGAAAACACCACGCCCCGGAATACACTGGTGAGACTGGAGTGGCCGTTCGTCCCAGCAGATCTGCAGCGGCTGAAGAGGAGGCCGGCCCATGGGTTTTGAACTGACCCAGGTTGAGTCGCTGGCCCCTGACCAGGCTTCGCTGAAGGCCGCCTCCGGGTTGGCCAAGCAGAGCAAGTGGCTGACGCTTAACCATGAAGCCGACCTGTGGTGGGGGGAATGCCAGGGCTCGGGCGCCAACCCCTACCGCACGGTGGTCGACTCCGGCCAGGTCGGCTACAAGTGCACCTGCCCGTCACGGAAGTTCCCCTGCAAGCACAGCCTGGCCCTGATGTGGCTGGTGGCGCAAAGCCCTCAGTTGTTCACGCCCGGAACCACGCCGGAATGGGTCAGCGACTGGCTGGGGCGTCGGCGCACCACAGCAACCCCAGACGCGTCAGACGACAAACCGAAACCGTCGAAGAGCATCACCCAGGCCGTCACCGACTCAGAAATGGACGACACGGCCGCCGACGATCCGGCGGCAGCAGCCAAGAAAGAGGCGGCCAGCCGCAAGCGCCAAGAAACCACCCGAGCGATGATCGCTGACGGCATCGACGACCTTGACGGGTGGATATCCGACCAACTTCAAACCGGGCTGATGACCTTCACCAGCGTCGCCGCCGACCGTTGCCGTCGCATCGCCGCCCGCTTGGTCGACAACAAAGCCGCCGGGTTGGCGTCAAGGCTGGACGAGATGCCGTCTCGTCTTCTTGCGGTGCCCAGCGAGGAACGCCCCGATGCGGCGATCCGCGAATTCGGCAAGCTGGTGCTGCTGACCAAGGCGTGGCTGGCAAACCCCGACGACCCGCAGGCGTCACGCGATGTCGCCACCGCGCCGCGGCGCGACGACATCCTGGCAGACCTGGCCGCCCCGCGGGTGCCGGGACGCTGGGAGGTGGTCGGCGAGCAGATCCGCAACCGTCGGGACGGGCTGGTGTCCCACAGCACCTGGTTCCTTCAGGTCGGCGCGGACGACACCCGGTTCGCACTGCTGCTGGACTTTTACCCGGCGTCATCGGGACGTCCCGAGACTTCGTTTGTGGTCGGCACCCAATACGACGGGGCGATGGTTTTCTACCCGGGAACGGCGCCACTTCGGGCCATTGCCACCGACCTGACGCCCGTCTCCGCAGCCGAGCAGATGCTCTGGCCTTCCTACACCGGCACCGACCCGCTGAGCCAACTGCAACCGTTCGCCGACGCCGTCCCCTGGCAACTGGAGTACCCCGTGCTGCTGCCCGCCGGACGGGTAGTCATCGATGATCGCCAACACCTGTGGTGGCGTTGCGACAGCGGTGCAGCGCTGCCGCTGGCTGACGGAGCGTGCAAGGCTGTGACGCCGCAAATCCTTGGCATTCCGCTTTACCAGGGGGTCGGAGTGTGGGACGGGCTGCGACTGGCCCCGCTTTCGGGCGTCACACCGCTGGGGAAGGCTCAACTGACGTGAACCTCGACCAGATCTACCCCGAGCTGCGCGGCGATTGGATCGGCGGCGATCCGGCACTGCCACAGGCCCCAGAGGAATGGCGTCCCGTCCTTGACGGCGTCGAGCCGGTCGAGGCGGAGCGACGCCTAATCGCCCTGGCTGGGCAGGCGCTGGAGGTGGGCTTCCGTCCGTCCCTAACCGGCCAGGCCAACGCCCGACCGGACCTGCCGGGCCTCACCAAACCGACGATGCCAGATTACTGCCGAGCTTTGTTCAGAACAGTAATAGCGCAGGAGTCCGCCGTCCCGGTGCTGAAACTGGTGGACGCGCGCGGCTTCGCCGCCCACCCGCTGGACTGGTTCCCTGCTGCGTCGACGCAGGACCTCCCGGCAACGTATCTGCCCTGGCAGGACTGGGTTCGTGGTGTCAGCAATGACCGCCCGGCACCCGTGCAAATCGACGACCAGACTTGGGCTTATGCAGCGCCGGCAACCCGATTGACACTGCTGCAGGCTCTGCGTGAAACCGACCCCGATCAGGCCCGGCAACTGATCGTCGACCACGCCTCGGCAGAATCTGCCGAGGTCCGCTGGTCGTTGGTCAACGTGCTCAGCGTCAACCTGACGATGGCCGACGCGGAGTATCTGGGCAGCTTGGCCGGCGACCGTTCTGCCAAGGTCAAGTCGCTGGCTGCCGGGCTGCTCGGCCGCCTCGGCGTCGGCTCGGGGCAAAGTGACGAGCTCAAAGAGCTGGCCTCGTTCTTCGATGTGACAATAAAGTGGCTGCGCAAATCCGCGCC
>WQYR01000125.1 GCA_009781145.1 Propionibacteriaceae bacterium
CAACACCACCATGCTGCACCTGCTGACCGGGCTTGAGGTGACATCGCTTGGCGTCTCGCCGTTCACACCCGTCACCCTGTTCGGCGAGACGCGCCCGGCGGCGTCAGTGCTGGACGGACTGCCAAACGCGGAGCTGTATCTTCCGCCGGGAATATCCACCTACGTCGGCCCGGACATTACATGTGGTCTTGTCGCCACAGGTTTGGGTTCGGCGGGCCGCCCGGAGTTGCTGGTCGATTTGGGTACCAACGGCGAGATGGCGTTTTCGGCCAACGGACGGCTATGGTGCTGCGCGACGGCGGCCGGGCCGGCCTTCGAAGGGGCAGAGATCTCGTCCGGCATGCCGGCGCTGCCCGGCGCCATTGAGGACGTCTTCGTGGACGGGGACGATGTCGGCTTCAGCACCATAGAGCACAAGCGGCCCAAGGGCGTTTGCGGCACAGGCCTGATCGCGGCCGTCAACGCCTGGCTTGACTTGGACCTGGTCGATTCGTCTGGCGCCATGTCGGCCGAATCCCTCCGGATTGGCAGCAGCGAGATCAGCTTGACAAGGGCGGACGTCCGCATGTTGCAGCTTGCCAAGGCAGCCGTTGCCGCTGGAATCGACACGCTGCTGAGTGAGGCCGGGCTTACCCCGTCCGATGTCGCAACGCTCAACCTGGCTGGCGGCTTCGGAAGCTACCTGCAGGCCGGGCCGGCGATCGGCATCGGGCTGCTTCCCGCAGCGACGGCGGACTGCGTCACCCCGGCCGGCAACTCGGCACTCAGCGGTGCGGTGTTGTTGACGCTGTCGACAGCCGCCCGTCGTGCCGCCCAGCAGCGAGCCGACGAGGCGATCGAAGTGTCGCTGGCCACCCACCCCGTGTTCATGGATCGCTACATCGAAGACATGACGTTTAGGGACGACGACGCTTGATGGGGGAAGAAGTTACCAAGAGGCCAACGATGCTTCTAGGCACCCGAAAACCAAAATGCAATACTTCTAATGGCAGTCGACTGCGACGGGGCATGTTATGTCATTTGGTATCGCCCAAAGGCGTTACCAAAACGAGATAATCGCTTTGTCCATGAAGACCGTCGCTTTCTCACTGGCAGTGGTCCGCCGTCAGCGAGATGATTATCGTGAAGGCCCTGGCATCCAAGTTGTTTGCGGTGGAGTCAGGGAATGGCAAGACATGTACCACCATTAATGAAAGGAACAGTTCAGTGAAGATCACCAAAAAGGTTGCCGTAATCGGCGCCGCATCGGCTGCCTTGGCTCTGATGCTTGCAGGTTGCAGTAGCGGTACCACCACGACGCCAAGTGTCACCGACACCGGCATAACCAGCACGGACACCGCGGCGCCCGCATCGATCAGCATCGCCTATATCCAGAAGCAAGCCGGCCAGCAGTACTTTGTCGCAGAGAAGCAGGGTGCGCAGGACAAGGCCGATAGCCTTGGTGTCAAGGTAACGTTCTATCCACTCGCCGACAACGCCGATGACTCCGCAGCCATTGATGCCGTCAACCAAGCCATCGCCGCGAAGGTCAATGGCATTATCATCGTCCCGCCAGACGGTGCGGTAGGGCCGCAGGTGACCCAGCTCGCCAACGATGCCGGGATCAAGATCATGTCGTCCGACGATATGGTCTGCGACAACAACCCTGACCCGACCCAATGTGATCCCGCGCACTTGCTGCCGCGCGTTGGCTTCGACGGCACTGAAATGGGCACCGAGGTTGGTACCGAAGCTGCCACACTGTTCAACGCATCAGGCTGGGCTCCCGCTGACACCGCGATCGTGCGGGCATGGGGCGCAGAGGTGACCGTTTGCACGCAGCGTGTCGACGGCGCAGCCGCAGCGTTCACGCAGAATGGCGCATCCGCTGGCAAGACGATTGACCTGTCCACTGACAACACGCCAACCGGCGCGCAGGACAAGGCAGCCGCAATGCTGACCGCCAACCAGGGCGTCAAGAACTGGGTGGTCTGGGGTTGCAACGACGAGAACGTGTCCGGCGTGGTCACTGCCATGCAGAACTCCGGGATCAGCCCCGACAACATCATTGCTGTCGGCCTCGGTGGGTACCTGGCTTGCAAGCCTTGGAACACCAACACCCCAACCGGCATTAAGGCCGCCCTCTACATCAGCGGTATTGATGTCGGTTCAACATCGGTCCAGGTTATGCACGACTGGATCGCCAACGGTACGCAGCCCCCGGCTCAGACGTTGGCACCGACCCACATGGTCACCCCAGACAACTGGCAGACCACGATGAGCCAAGGCGATCTGGCAGCGTGCCAGGCTTCCTGATTCACGAGCATGACATCGATTGAGATGCCTGGGCAGCCCGACCCCACCGGTGAGGTGGGGTCGGGTGCCGCACAGGTGCTGAAGCTCTCCGGGGTCACCAAGCGTTTCCCCGGCGTGGTCGCGTTGGACGACGTGAGCTTCGAGTTGAAGCCTGGCACTGTGACCGCCCTGGTGGGCGAAAACGGCGCCGGCAAATCAACACTGTTGAAGGTGTTGGGCGGTGACTACCAGCCAGACGAGGGCGAGATAGACCTCGGCGGCAAGATCGTGCGCTTCCGCACCCCGGCCGATGCTCATGCTGCCGGGGTCCGGGTCATCGCACAGGAGCCCGACATCGTGCCCTACACGTCCGTCGCCGAAAACATTTACGTCGGCAGCTTGCCGCAGAGGGCACGTTGGCTTCGAACCGACCGGCTCTACCAGCAGGCAGAGGCCGATCTTGAACGCTTCGGATTCAATTCCGTGCTGCGTCCCACGGAGATCGGCATCAACCTGACCGCGGCCCAGCGCCAGTTGATCGAGATCATGCGCACCATGGTGGCGGACGCTTCGGTTGTGGCCTTCGACGAACCGACATCGTCGCTGTCCGACCACGAGGTCAATCTGCTGTTCGTCCTGATACGCCAACTGAAGGCGGAGGGCAAGGCGATTGCCTATGTGTCGCACCGACTGGCCGAAATCTTCGAGGTGGCCGACGAGGTCGTCGTCCTTCGCGATGGAAAGACGATCGCGCAAAAGCCGATCGCAGACGTTGACAATGCGTCACTGGTCAGGCTCATGGTCGGACGAGACCTTTCGCAGGTGTTTGATCACAAGAAGTCGACGACTGACCATACGATGCTTGAGGTCGATCACCTCACCTCACACGATGTACGCGACATTTCGCTCAGTGTAAATGCTGGCGAGATCGTGGCGCTCGCCGGCCTTGTCGGCGCGGGGCGCAGCGAACTGGCCGGCGCGATCGTGGGAGACCTGCCGGTGATCTCGGGCAGCGTGATCGTGGACGGCGTCAAGGTTCACCTGCGTCAACCCTCCAATGGAATCCGCGCCGGGCTCGGTTACGCACCCGAGGATCGCAAACGCGACGCCCTGTTCATGCTGCGATCCATCAGGGACAACGCGAGTCTGGTCATTTTGAAGAAGCTGTCGCGCCTCAGGTTTATCAACTTTTCAGCGGAGAAGACCCAAGCGGACGAATATCTGAGCCGGCTGCGGGTGCGCACGCCGTCATATGACCGTCTCGTCTCTACCCTCAGCGGCGGCAACCAGCAGAAGGCGGTCCTGGCCCGTTGGCTGGCGGCCCGTCCCAAAGTGCTGATACTGGACGAGCCAACCCGCGGGATTGATGTCGGCGCCAAGGCCGAAATCTACGAGATCATGGAGGGCTTGGCCGCTGACGGCATGGCGATTCTCATGATCTCATCCGAGCTACCTGAGATCCTTGGCATAGCTGATCGCATCGTCGTGATGCAAAACGGGCATCTGACAGGCGAATTGAACCGAGCGGAAGCGACAGAAGAGAAGATTCTCGCGTTGGCCATGGCCGACGATCTCGCGGCAGAAAGGCAAGAAACAAAATGACCACCGCTGTGACGGATGAATTGGTGCCAGAGGTGCACCACACCCACGATGCGAAGCAGCCCAAAGAAAAAGGCTCAAAGGTCGGCGACCTATTCCGACGGCCTGGCATGGTGCAAAACATGGTGCTGCTCGGTGCGCTGATCGTGATCGCCATCATCTTCCAGATACTCAATCCCAATTACCTGACCCAGGCCAACTTCAAGGCCATCGCCTTGTTGGTGGCACCCATCGGCGTCATGTCGGCGGGCCAGACATTGGTCGTGCTGCTCGGTGCGATGGACATCTCCGTCGGCGCCCAGGCAGGCGTCAACTCGTGTATGTCGGCCATCGTTTTCACGGCGTTGGGACAGACATGGTTCAGCGCATTTGCCTCGATGGGTGTAGCGATTTTGCTGGGCGTTGTGATGGGCATCCTCAACGGTGTGATCATCGTCTACGGGCGCATCAATCCCATCGTCGCCACATTGGGCGGACTCGCCGCCTACAAGGGCGTTGCCCAAGTGATCACAGGCGGCAAGGCCGTCGGTTATGTTGGCGCCAACTCGCTTTACAAGACCATCGGCATGGGCTCCTTCCTCGGGATTCCGATCGCGGCTTGGATATTCGTGGCAGTCGCCGTGGTGTTCTTCATCTTCCTCAACCGCACAGACATGGGACGCAACGTCTACGCCGTCGGCGGCAACGACTTGGCCGCCCGCCTGGCCGGCATCAACACGAATAAGTACATCATCGCGGCCTACGCGGTGGTGGGCGTCTGTGGCGGCATCGCGGGCATCATGTACACGGCGAAGATGGGCTTCGGTTCGTCCGTCGTGGCCACTGCCGGTTATGAGCTGCAAACCGTGACGGCAGTCGCCTTGGGCGGCGCGGTGATGACCGGCGGCAAGGGCGGCATCGGATCGACCGTGCTGGCTGTTTTGCTGGTCGGCGCACTCAACGACGGCCTGACCTCGGTCAACGTCAGCATC
>WQYR01000126.1 GCA_009781145.1 Propionibacteriaceae bacterium
GGCAACAACGCTCATGCCACTGGCGTCGTCTGTGCCACCACGGATCACCAAAGCCGACACGACGCCGACGCCGCTCACTCGAACAGTGCCGGCTTGGGGTGCGTCGATGGCTGTGGTCACACCGGCAGCAATCTGCAGCGTCTGAAGCGGAGCGCTGCCCAACGTCACCATCACCGTCGTGTCGGTTTGGTCAACGTTCGATATCACAAGCTGGCTGTGACCCGGTGTGACGCCGAAGCCATCCACACCGCTTGAAACGTTCAGCAACAAGCCGGGCGATGACGCCCTGTCCGACGCATGTGTCAGCCAGGCAGAGGCCGCCACAGGCTGTTCCGCGGTGACCACAAGAGCCGTCGGATCGGTGGACAGAGCACTGGTGATGTCGACGGCGGCGGTGGATCCGGCCTCAATGGTCAGCTTCTCGGCACCGCTCACACCGACGCGTCCTTGCGCGGTCAAGGCCTCAACCTGCGCCTTGATGCGCACTGTCGCCGGGTTGGTTATGAGTACTTGGACTGTGGCTCCACCCGGCACCCCAGGCACCACGATCTGGGTTCCCGCCGAAGTCGGTGCCACGATGTCAACGCCGGACGAACCCGAATCAACCAGCCACGCCAACACACGACCAACCGTCGACTGCCAGCGGACTGCCACCGGCGAGACCCCCGGGGCATAGTCTGCAATGTTGATTTGCTTGACCGTGCCAGGCGGTATCGTCAGATCAATCAGATCTTTTGGATCGATCTCGCCATTCGCACCCA
Source organism: Propionibacteriaceae bacterium (assembly GCA_009781145.1). Classification (GTDB taxonomy): domain Bacteria; phylum Actinomycetota; class Actinomycetes; order Propionibacteriales; family Propionibacteriaceae; genus WRGV01. The sequence goes on from WQYR01000126.1 coordinate 762, forward strand.
AAATCGCGATGTTCAAAATGGCGGCTTGATCATCGATGTTTTGCATCATCAGTGTCGGGTTTGCCGCACCGGTTTGCAGATAGCCGGAAGCTGCCGGTGCGGCACAACTCGCCGCCGCCACCTGCGCGCCAGACCCGAATTGCACGACACCAGCCACAGACCCCGTCCCTTGCAAGGTGGACTCAGTGCTGACAGTGTGCTGGAAGAAATTGCTGCCCGGAACTGCCGCTTCACCGTCAGGCTGCCATTTGAGGTCGCTGTCGGCTGCGCCGGTGATCGAGCCGCCCAGCCCGGCGATGTTCTGGCAGAAAAGATTGGACGTGACATTGAGTCGCGGAGGCGGTGCCGGGGTTACCCCGGAGCCGAGACCAGCCAGGAACACCACACCAGACAGAATGGCCAAAGCCAAGGCGGCTTCGCCGAACCGGCGCAGCCAGACGAAGACCCTGCCGCGGGATTTACGTGACTTGTCAGGCTTCGGCTCAGCCCGTCGGCTCGCCTTTGTTTCGGCGACGGGGGTCTCATCAACATCGTCTTCGGCAACCGACCCTCGGCGCGCCCTTTGCTTTTCCTCCACTGGGGCGTCGTCGATTTCCTCGCTCACCCTTGCCTGTCGGCCTGTCGGCCAGTCGTCGTGGCTCATCGCACCGCCCTCCTCGGTCCTGCCTGTGACGCCTGCTCGGCGCTGCTGGTCGCCGGCCAGAACGCCCAAAGCAACCCCACCAGCGCCACCAGCGACCACCAGAACGCCCACCAGGTGGACGGCACCCACCAGCGCAGTGCGCCACCATCAGCCGTCACCTGGAATGTCACACTGTCGACTGGTTCAAGTTCCACGCCATCGAGACTGGCATGCCAGGGCAATGCCCGCATTTCGGCCAGACGCAGCAATCTGTTCGTGTCACCGGGTGGCACGATGCCGTCCGAAACTGGTGTGCCGATGTCGTTTTCCACCAGCGATGCCCGACTCGGCAGTCCACCGACGGTCCACACCGTACCACCGCCGACGGCACCCGATATCAAGTTTGGTATGCCCTTCATGGCCTGGGTGGCCGCGTCGTCCGCCCCGATCACCACGACGTTTCCGATGGCCAAAGCCGACAGACGGTCGGCCATGTCATTGCTGGCATCGCCGTTGGCGAATTGTGCCCCCATGGTGGCAACGGACGACCTGGACGACGGATCAACCATCAGTGGGCATTGCTCGCCAACCCCCCACACTGGGTTCTTGGCGTCAGTCAAGCTCACACTCGTCAGGCCGTCGACCACCTGAACCACCATCGTGCGGGTGGCCTGCGGTGACGTCTGAGTGGCCACCACGAAGTCTGGCACATAGCCCGATGCACGTTGCAGGGGCGTCGCCTCTCCCTGCCAAAGCCACCAGAGTGCACCAACCCCGGCCACAAGGGCCACGAAGCCGCTGCCAATCACTCGCCATGGCGCGTGGCCTTGCTTTCCATGGTCATGCCTGCCGCCGTGCTTGAAATGGCGCACGGCCGACTCCCAGCCGGCACTGCCCGCCCCTATTGCGATGACCGCAGCCAGCATCAGCCAAGGCATGACAGCAGCGCGGGCCTGCTGGCCGTCTATCGTCACAGCCATCCGCGACGCCGCGACAGCGATGGCCAACGCCGCAACCCAGGCACCCAACAGCCAGCGACGCCACACTGGCGCGGCTACCGCGATCAAGCCGACCAAGCCGATGATCCAAAGCCCGCCGAACACAACGCAGCCCACTACCAAAGGCGCAGCCGAACCAACACCGGCCTGCCCAGCCAACACATGCCAGGGGATGACCTGGTCAGTGACCCGCGACAACAATGGATCGACCCCGGTCAACAGGCGGCCCGGGGAAGCCAATAGCCGCAGTAGCCACGGCGCCAACACGACCACCGGCCCCGCAGCGATGATCAGCAACCCCCGCCAGTCGTTTTGGTGTGCCGCCACGATGATTGCGGCCACCACGACGAACAACCAAAGGGACGGGGTGACGCACACCGCCAGCGTGGTGGCCAGGGCGATGGTTGCCGGCACCCGCAACCCAACAAGACCATGACGGGGGTCGCGCACCCACCGGACGAAGGCTCCAGCCAGCCACGGCAGCGCGATGGCCAAAACAACCCAACCCGGTGACCCGTCAGAACTGGCCCCGGTGACCGGCAGAATGACGGCCCACAGCAATGACAGCCAAGCCCGCGTCGGCCCCTGGCGCACAAACGCGCCGACAAAATAGTAGGCGCTCCAAGCGGCCAGGAAGCATCCGCCAAGCACCAGGAAGGCGGCCCACCAGTTCGGCTGGCCGCCCATGATCGTTGAACCGAGCGCCATGATGAACAACCACGGCGCGTTGCCGCCATGGGCGCCCGTCGGCGTCAGCCAGGCCGCCCAGGCCGATGCGAGGTTGGCGGGTGCCGGCGCCAGGCCCGTCGAGACCAGCGGCCCAAACCCGATCAGGTTGCGGCACGCCAAGACGGTCCCCGCCAGCATCGCGATGGCCATCCAGAACCCTAATGGGTTTTGCCGACGCACCGTGGGCAGCACCACAGTCTCGTCGTCCCCCGTCAAAGAGTCGAGGTTGATGGTGCCGTCGCTCCAGTCCTCCACGGGCTGTCCGACACGGGTCTCAAAGGCGTGACGCAGCCCCCAGCCGGGGCCCGGCACCAATGTCTTAGGCAGTGGACGGGCCGATTCCTTGGGCGTCGCGGCGGTCAACGCGTGCGTGCGATCCGATTCCGCCTTGAAGGCCTTCAACACCGCGGCGTGCAGGCGGCCTTGCTTGGCGTCCTTGGCTATCCAGCTACCAGCCCATGCCAACCGATTGACAAGCCGCGCACCCAACGCCGCCATGCCTGGCCGATGACTGTGGGCAACTCGCACCTGCATCCCTGCTACGCGATCGGCCACACCTGGGTCCACTGCATCGGCATCAGCCGATTCCCGCAGACCGGTTAGCCCCGCTTGCTGGTGGCGAATGGCCGCAGCGGGTGCGGTTCGCACGACCAGACCGGCTTTGTTGGCTCGCCATCCAAGCTCGACGCCGGCGCGGTGACTGGGCAACTGGGGGGCCAGTCCGCCAAGGCTCAGCCAGGCGTCCCGACGTATCAGCAAGCCGGCTGTTGAAGCGCCGACCACCCGCGACGACTCGTCCTGCTGCTGATCGACGTCGTCCAGGTCGACGGAAACGACGCGAGCGCCGCTGACGGAGATCGCCTCTCCAAGGCTTTGCACCTGGTCGGGACGGCGCCGCAGTTTGGGGCGCAGCAGCTTCGGGATGACGATTGCCGGGCCGCTGATGGCGGTGGGTGTCGTCGCCACTCGCATCAGTTCGGTCAGGCAGCTACGTTGGGGGGTGGCGTCATCGTGCAGTAGCCAGATCCATCCGTTTTCGTACGGCAGCCGTTCAACGACGTCGTTGACAACCTTGGTGAATCCGCTCGCCGGAGCTTGCTGGATGCTTGAGAGCACCCCTTTCATGACGGTGCCCCGCGCCACGACGCCGCTGCTCATGGCTTCTTGCAGGATGTGCGGGCTGTCGTCAGTGGAGTCGGCGTCGATCGCAATCAGACGCCCGGGTGGATCTTCCAGGTCAGCCAGAGCTTTGAGGGTTGACGGCAACCAGTTTTCGCCATTGTGGACGACGAGAATCGCCGTCACCTTCTCAAATCCGATTACCGGCGGTGGGGCCTCGGCCTCGCGATGGGCCCATGCCCAGTCGTCTTGTTGCGGGACACTCACTCGGGCAAGTCTACCTTGGCTTTTGCCTCAGTTCACACCGCCAAGCGACGCAGCCTCCGGCGATCGCGCTCGGACATACCCCCCCAGATACCGAAGCGTTCGTCGTGCTCAAGCGCGTAATCTAGGCACTCTTGCCGCACATCGCACTTCGCACAGACACGCTTGGCTTCCCGCGTTGAGCCACCCTTCTCGGGGAAAAACGCCTCCGGATCGGTCTGAGCGCACAGAGCACGCCCTTGCCAGGACAACGCGCCGACTTCGTCTTCCTCGACAAGTGTCAGCAGTGTCAACATGGCGCAACCTCCTTGAGTGTAA
>WQYR01000127.1 GCA_009781145.1 Propionibacteriaceae bacterium
CGGGCTTCCGGTGATCGCAGGGATTGGCTTCTTCCTTGCCAGAGCAACCCGCATGGCGGGAATGAATGCCTGGATGCCCGCGGTCTCGATGGGCCTGACCGTTTTTCACTCACTTGGGCTTGGGGTCGGTCCGGTTCTGGTCGGCGCATCTCTTCCAGTGGCCGTCCCAATTCTGCTTGGGTTTGCACTCGGTGCCATTGCCGCGCTGCTCACTTGGTGGCTGTTGCCACGCGAGGCACCACGGCCGGCGGCAGTCGAGTCGGCTCGCGCATTCCCAATGAAACGCGGCGAAGTCATGGCGTGGACGGGACGGATCTCCCCACCCGGCGGTTTGATTGCCGTACTCATAATCGTCGTCATCATCACGCTGACCGCCGGCACCGTTCTTACCCTCACAGTTCATGCGCGAGGCGCATTGTTCTGGATACTGTCGATCGTGTTTCTTGTCGTGCTGATCACGACCTCGGAGTTCCGCATCGCTGCCGGCCCGACCGGACTGACCGTGCGATCCGTGGTCGGCTGGCCGTCCTTCCACGTCCCAACCACCGACATCACCCGGGCGGGAGTTGTGGACGTCGACCCGCTGTCCGATTTCGGTGGCTGGGGGTTGCACTGGGTGATTGGACGGTCTGGAAAGGGACGGCTCGGTATCGTCTCTCGCCGCGGCTCCGCGCTCGAGGTCGTCCGCCAGGACGGACGTTCCCTCGTCCTAACTATTGATGACGCTTCGACGGCAGCCGCCGTCCTTGAAACCTACGCAAAGGAGAAAGCATGACAAACAACGCTCCACCAGTCTCAGCAAGGAAACACTGGTTCCGCGACAGAATCTGGAAAGACATCCTTCCGGGCGTCATCTTAGGCGCCATTGTGTCGCTGTTCCTGGGGGACATCATCGGCGTCCTGGCCATTGTCCGAACATCGTCAGTGGCCAACGGCTGGAGTTCGCCAGCCCAATGCGGCATACCCGCTGGGTTCGTAGTCGAGGGCGGCTGCTCCATCGCCTACCCGGCGATCAACGAGCCAAGTGAGGCGCGTTACTGGGTGGCCCAGCTTGACGGCACCCGCACCGCGCTCAACGGCGCAAACACCTATGTGATCCATTTTGCCGCCGGGCAGACGCCACCGGTCCAGGCATTCTGGTCGATCACGACAGGGGCCGCGAAGACCCGGGTCATGACAGCAAATGCTGAGCACAAGTACAGCGTCAGCTCACATTCCGCGCTACAGACGAACACAGACGGATCGCTGGACATCTACCTTGGGCCAAGCCTTCCGACAGGCGTACCTGAGTCGAATTGGCTACCGACACCGGACGGTGGGTTCGTCCTTTGGCTGCGGCTCTACCAGCCCACCGACCAAAGTTGGACTCCGCCAGCAATTCAGGAGGTACAGAAATGACCACCACAACACCAACCCTGGAACAGACCCCAGCGCCCAAGCCCCACAAGAAGCCCTGGTGGGTGCACATGCTGATCTTCCTGCTGACCCTGATCGTCGTGGCGGTCGCCGGCGGGCTGCTGTTCCTGAAGGCCTACCCGACGGTCGCCTACAACGCCTACCACAGGCAGATCAGCAATGGTCTGGGCACGGGCACACCCATTCCCGATAACACTTTGTACACCTTCCCGTACCTGGCCTCGCCTGAGGTTGCGAAGGGAAACAACATGGTCGCCAGCGGCAACCAGGACGGCCTGTACACGATGGGTTGGGTCTCTGCATCTCAGGCGACGATCACGTTGCCGGACCCCCAGGGCCGCTATCAGGCCGTCCAGGTCATCAACCCGTCCAACGGAATGGTGACGACTCTTCACGGCCCGACAACCACCACCATCACCGGCCCACGCCTGATCGTCGCACGCACCTACGCCGCCGATGATTCCGATGTGCCGGCCGCGCTTCAGCTCGCACAGGCGATCACACTGACCACGAGTTAGTACCCGTCCCGACGAGAGGTGCCTCCGCTCAACTTGTCACGCAGCGGGACGAGCACCCAACCAGCCGACGGCCGCCGCCCCTGCCACGGCGGCCTGTTGGCAGGCGTCTTCCAGCGTGTCACCCAGGGCCAGACGGGCTGCCACGACGCCGCAATAAGTGTCGCCGGCTCCGGTGGTGTCAACAACCTTTTCGGCCTTGACCGCAGGCAAGACGACCAACGGGCCGTCAGCCTGGGCCAGCAAACTGCCCCGCGCACCCAGGGTGACGACCACAGAGGCGGCACCCGTTGCCACCAGCAATGCGTCCGCCAGCGTGGCCTCCGGCACCGTCGCGTCCGCCCCCACCTGACCCAACAGGTCGCGCGCTTCGCTCGCGTTGACGATCACAGGGTCACAATCACGCAGCGTCGTCAACGACGGCAACACCACCGGTCCGCAGCTCAAAACAAACCGGGCACCCATCTGTTGGGCCACCTCGGCGCAGGCGTCGGAAACCGCCGCACCGACCTCTGATTGCGCCAGCACCACTTTCACGCCGCCAACACCAGACGATTGCCGCCTCACAAGGTCAGGTGTCACGCGGTCTTTGGCCCCTGGCGTCACGATTATCGAGTTTTCACCGTCGGGCCGCACCCAGATCAGCGCCAGCGACGTACGCACATCTGCCTGCCGTGCGATGCCCGAGACGTCCACGCCGTAACCCGTCAGGTTGTCTACTTGCATGTCACCTTCGGCGTCCACCCCCACCGAACTGATCATCAGGACGCGGGCACCGGCGCGCGCCGCGGCTGCGGCCTGATTACCGCCCTTGCCGCCGTTGGTGCGCGTCAACGTGCGCGCCAAGACGGTCTCCCCCGGCCCGGGGGCGACCTCCACGCCCGCAACGATGTCGTGGTTCAGCGACCCAACGACGACCACATCAATAGCGTCAGTCATGTTGCACTCCTATCCGTTTCGGGGACGGACGTGCCGTCATCGATTACCAACACGTTAGCCCATCGACCGGCCATGACGCCTATACTGAGCCACATGCCGACGGCATTTGCCGCCTCACCGGCCCATTAGGAGACATCATGCTGAAAGGTATCGACGAATACCTCACCCCCGAACTGCTGCGGGCCCTGGCCGAGATGGGCCACGCCGACCAGATCGCCCTGGTCGACCGCAACTTCCCCGCCTACGCCAACGGCACCGAAGTGATCGACCTGCCGCACAGCAGCGTCGCCGACGTGTTGAAGGCCATACTCCAGGTCTTCCCTATCGACACGTTCCCCGGCAACCCAGTCATCCACATGCTGAAGGACGACGGCGACCCCGGCCCGGCATTGGCAACATGCCGTGAAATCTGGAACTCGATTGAGGGACGCACCGTTGAAGAGCTTGGACTCGACCGTCACGGAGACGACGGGTTCTATGCCCGCGCGAAGTGCGCCTACATCACCGTGCGCACCGGCGAGACAGCGCCTTTCGCCTGCTATCTAATACCCAAGGGAGTAATCTAGCGCGGCGCATCTGGCAAGATAGAAGGTGCCGCCCCACGGGTGGTTGACACGCTCCAAAGCAGGAGCATCTACCGGCCCCGCCGAAGGGGCCAGACAAGGAGTCGCCATGCGCGCCATCAGATTGCTTGAACCGAGGAAGTTCCCCGAGCTCTGCGACATACCTGAGCCGACGCCCGGCCCTAGCCAGATTCTCGTCAAGATGACGGCGGCAGGGCTTTGCCACTCGGACATCGCCGTGATGGACTTCTACGCCGAAGCACTCAACTACAAACTGCCGATGACGCTTGGCCACGAGTGCGCAGGCACCATTGTTGACGCCGGCGCCGGTGTCAAGAGTCGCGTCAACATTGGCGAGAACGTCCTGATCTACGGTCCCTGGGGCTGCGGGCATTGCCGCGCCTGCGCCGAAGGTTACGAGAACTACTGCGAAAACGCCACGGCGGAAAACATCACCCCGCCAGGGCTTGGGCATGACGGTGGTTGCGCTGAATACTTCCTGGTCGACGACCCGCGCTTCTGCATTCCGATGGGCGATCTTGACCCCGTCGCGGCCGTGCCCCTCACGGACGCCGGCCTGACGCCATATCACGCCATCCAGCTTTCCAAGTCAAAGCTGGAGGCGAACTCGGTGGCAGTGGTGCTCGGTGTCGGCGGTCTGGGTCACCTGGGTATCCAGATGATCAAGCACATGACGCCGGCCACCGTCGTCGCCATCGACATCTCGGACGATCACCTGGAGCTGGCCAAGAAGGTCGGCGCGGACGTCTGCCTGAAGTCCGACGCCGCGGCCGTTCAGGCCGTCAAGGACCTGACCCACGGACTGGGCGCGGAGGTCGTCTTCGACTTCGTCGGAGCGCAGGCGACAATGGATCTGGGCGCTCAAATGCTGAAGATGCGCGGCGACTGGACCATCGTCGGCATCGGCGGCGGAGTAGCCAAAGCCGGGTTTGGAGTGACACCATACGAGTGCCGCGTCACATCGCCCTATTGGGGCACTCGCGCCGACCTAATCGACGTCGTCGGCATGGCCGACAAGCTTTCGATCCACACCGAAACATACAACCTGTCGGACGGGGTCGAGGCTTACCACAAGCTGCACGACGGCACGGTCATGGGACGGGCAGTCCTGGTTCCATAAGACACCAGCCCAGTTGGCCCCGCGCGACTCATCCCCGCCGGGGCCAACTCGCTTTTGCATCTCAACTTAGTGTTTTGTAACTTAGTGTTTTGTTAGCTCTCACCAGCTTCGGGCGCCGCCGCCGCCACCTCCACCACCGGAGAAGCCGCCACCGCCACTGAAGGCGGAACCGCCGCCGAACCCAGTGCCGCCAGACGACCACCCACCGCCGGCTGGCGCA
>WQYR01000128.1 GCA_009781145.1 Propionibacteriaceae bacterium
TCATTCCAGCCGGTGTTGCCGATCTGCGGGGCTGTAGCGATAACCACCTGCTTGTGGTAGCTAGGGTCGGTCAGCGTCTCCTGATAACCCGTCATCCCTGTGTTGAAGATGGCCTCGCCAACTGTCTCGCCGATGGCGCCGAAGGCCACCCCCTCGAAGTCGGTACCGTCCTCCAGCACCAACAAGGCTGGCTTGTCAGTCATCGACGTCCTCTCGTTGCTTCGCTTCTGCGGATCTGCCCGCCGCGACCGCGCCCAGCACCGACGACAGGAACCCTGCCGAGGCGTCCGTCGAGTATTCGTCCGCCAAGGCCACGGCTTCGGCGATCACGACCGACGAAGCGGTATCGGTGAACTTGAGTTCCCAGACGGCCAGACGGGCCAAGGTACGGTCAAGGACAGGCATGCGCTCCAATGTCCAGTCGCCAGTGAAAGACGCCGTCAATGCCGCATCGATGTCGTCCTGGTTGGCCACCACCCCAGTCACCAGTTCGCACGTCAATAGGCGGTGTGGCGGATCGGCGGAATTCAGCACCTCAAGGGGGTCTCGCTCAGCCAACTCTGCCCCGTAGAGCACGTCCAGGGCAGCCTTGCGGGCTTTGGTGCGCGCCGAATGGTGGCGCTGGGTACCGTCGGCGATAACCCCGACCTTGACGGCATCCGGCAATGGCGGACGCTCCCCCACCGCCAGCGGGATTGTTGCAACGTCGTCAGTTTCTGCCATCAGCCTTGGGCACGCCCCAAGTACTCACCCGTGCGGGTGTCGACCTTGACCTTTTCACCGTTGGTGATGAACAGCGGCACCTGTATCACTTTGCCTGTCTCCAGAGTGGCGGGCTTGGTGCCGGCAGACGAGCGGTCGCCCTGCAGGCCTGGCTCGGTGTAGGTAATCTCCAGTTCGACGGAGGTCGGAAGCTCAAGGTACAGCGGGTTACCCTCGTGCAGGGCGACGTTGGCCATGGTGCCGTCCAGCATGTAGTCCTTGGCGTCGCCAACCGTCGCGGCCGGAATGGTCATCTGATCATAGGTGTCGGTGTCCATGAAGACGAACCCATCGCCGTCCTCGTACAGGTATTGCATGTCGCGCTTGTCGACCTGGGCCGTGTCGATCTTGGTGTCGGCCGGGAACGTCCGATCGACCACCTTGCCGGAAATGACGTGCTTGAGCTTAGTGCGCACCACCGTGTTGCCCTTGCCGGGCTTGTGATGCTGAAACCAGATGACCTGCCAGAGTTGGCCGTCTAAGTCGAGGACGGTGCCGTTCTTAATGTCGTTGGTCGTGGCCATGTCTGCCTTCTCTTTGGCGTTGCGGGGTCTTCGGAATGGGCGCGTCAGTTCGCGGGGTTTTATTCTACCCGACGCGGTCCATCACACCGTACCGTCAAGACCCGGCCCGAATGATTGCGGCCATGAATAGCGCGTACGCGACAAAAATAAGTATGGTGAGGACAATCGACACAATGAAACCTATCAAGGCGCCCTTGCCGGCAGACTTGGCCTTCAGCGGGGTGTTGTCTTTCCACACCAGCCACAGAATCAGCCCGACAATCGGGATGAAGAAGCCAAGCACCGCAAAGCCCGCCGACGGGGCGTCTGGCTCCTGGTACACGGGGGCGGGCGGATAGTAGGGCGCTGGCTGTTGCCCGTAGTAGGCAGGCGGTGCTCCGTATGCCGGCTGCGGGGTGTATGCCGGCTGCGGGGCATATCCCTGCGGATAGGCCGGGGTTGCCGCGTTAGGCATTACATTGCCCGCATCCGGCGGCTGGCCTGGGTTGCCAACACTTGGCGCGAAAGGGTATGTGGGTATCTGTCCGCCGTCACTCATGAGGGTGCCTTTCCAATCTGCTCGTCACTGCCATAGCGAGTCTACAGTCCTGCCACATCAAACCGACGAACCCGACCCGCGTATGATATGTATGAAATACATGATTAGGAGGTTGTCATGACTACCAAACCTGAAGCAGGAAAGTTCCCCTGGCAATACCTGCCGCGGCCGGGCCGGGTCTACGGGGCAAGCACCGTCACCGAAAGGGGTCAGATCTCGTTGCCTGCAGACGCGCGCCGGGAACTGGGCATCGACGCCGGCGACAAGCTGATGGTCTTCGGCAACAAGCTCAATGGCACCGTCATCCTGGTCAAGGCCGACGTTTTCGAGGGCTTCGCCGACTTCTTCATGACGAAGATCAACAAGCTGGGCGATTCCGCTCAGGCTTTCTGGGACGTTTTCACCGCGCCGACAGACACCGCTGAAGACGACGAAAACGAAGACGAGAGCAGCCCCAGCTAGGCTTACCCCAGATCGATCCAGGCTGCGGCCGAATAGTCGCTGGACACGAGGAAAACCCCGCCAATCATGTACGGGTAGTTTGACTCGCTCAACGGCACTTCGCTGCTGACATACTCCGATGCCGGCGGTATTTCGAACTCGATGACGTTGTTCGTCCGAAGCTGCTTGGTCTGGCCGGACGCCAGGTTTGGAACTTCGAAACTGGTCTTTAGGCTATGGCTATTGGTGGCAGAGGTTCCAACCTCGCAGTCCATGCTCTTCATGATGTACGGACTGACGGCCACATAGAGCGCCCGGCCAGATTGGCCCACGCCGTCGTCGCCGGCAAAAATGTTCTCATCGGGCGTGTCTGCCGAATACGCCCAATACCGGGTCGCGTACGAATCCCCATCATGCCACCGGTAGCCGGGCACGGTATCGAACATGGAGATGAAGGTGTATGGCACGGCCGCCATGTAGTGCACTGTTTCGTCCGCGGTGTCTTGCCCACACTGGTTGGCTCCGTCGAATGACAGCGTGCGGTCCGTGCCATTGGTGATGGAACTGATTGTCACAGAGAGTATCAGGCCATTGCCATCCGGGCGCAGCATAGCCGAGCTAGCCTGGGCTGTGACATCGATCAGGTCGATGGTTCGCAGAGGGGCAGAATTCGCCCCCAGCGCTAGGCGCAACCTGTTGGCCGCGAAGCCTTCTGGCGACAAAAGGCTCTGCCGTGCGGCAGACATGCGGGCCGGTGGCGTGGCGGTGTCGATAGGCGACTTGGGCGCATAGGCGACGACCGAGAAAAGGACGATACACACCGCCAGGACGGTGGCAAGTACTGGAATCACCCAAATCGCTTTCTTTTCTCGGTTGTATTGCATCGGTCTCACCCCTCCCACGAATCGATATCGATAACGGCTGCTGTGGTCCAGTCATCCGACAGCAAGAACGGTCCGCCGAAAATATACGGATACCCGGACTGCGACAACTGCGTCCACCCTGTGCCGTCATAGTTCACGTCGCTGTATGCGGGCGGGTCAGGGATGACAAAAACCAACGTGTACGTGTGATCGTCTGTCGCCCCGGACTTGACGGTGGTGTCAATCGCCGAGTTGTAACTGAGGTCATCGGAGTGCTCCGATGTGGTCGGGGCAGCCAACCTGAAACTTCCCCAAGACAAGGGCACATAATGCCCATCAGCATCTTGGACGCGGCTGCCATCATCGGTGTGCAACAAAGTCAGGCCTAGTGAGGATTGGCTGCTCCAATCGGCAGTCCACACGTTCCACGGACCATCCTGCGAAAGGCGCGCTGACTCCCCATCCACGCTCTGGATGAACAGCAGCGGGAATGTCGGCACACACTTCAAGCCTTCCTGGACACGCGCATCGGGACGGTCGTCGGAAGCGTCACCGTCTGTGAATGAGAAAGTGACGCTCTTTGGTGAGTGGTTGACGATGTGTGTCACCTTCACCATCAGAAGCGTTTCGAAGTATGTCGTCTCGGAGTCGTAATCATCAGTGGATTGGATGCGACGCACGGTCGGCTCGGTCGCGAGACTCGCCGTCACTGAGGTGAAGTCGATTTTGCCAACGTCGGCCGGCGTCCAGTCCGTCACCGCTTGCTTGGCAACCTCCGACGCTTTGGCCTGCGCCCGTGCCATACGCTGGTCGAACTGTTGCTCCGGCGTGGCTGGCAGCAGCGGCGCCCAGGGCAGAGGCGCCCCGAGAACCATGACGACAAGGACGACGAGTGCCAACCCCAAAGCCGCAAAAGCGATGATCTTGCCGATGATCAGGTGGCGCTTGTTGACACTCAATCGCGCCACCAGGATCACGAGCATCAATGCGAACAAAGCGGCCACGACGGCACGGAAAACCGGACTGCCGATGATTGTGGAACTAACGCCGGTCAAATCGCCTTGAAGGAACGCCGGCACCACAGCCACCACGCCCAACACGGATGTCACCAGGCCAATGATTTGGGTTCCCCAGCCCTGCCCTTTCGAGGCGCCTGCCCGCGGAGCGACCGGAGGCTGAGGGGCGCCACCAGTGGCGGGCCGGTCATCCATCGCAGCGCTCATGGCGTCCTCTTTTCTGTGAATAGAATACTAGCGGTATGGCCGCCCAAATGACCGCGCTGTAGGCGTGAGGCGACAGCCAGCGTGTCTATCAATCCTGGTCAACCGATGCCGGCGACAAAACGCCGACCAGGACCATCCCCGCTAGACTCGTGGAGTGACCACAGCACGCACCGCCCGCTTCATCCGCACCTTCGCCTTGGCGTTACGGTTTGTTGTGGAACTGTGGTGGCTGCAGCGGCTACGCCCCCTGCGCGGAAAGCGCCAGACGGCAGCGGCGGCCCGCCTGTTCACCCGTCAAGCGCACCAGTTCGTGGCATTCGCAATGGATATGGGCGGGCTGATCATCAAGGTTGGGCAGTTCTTCAGCGTCCGCATCGACCTGCTTCCCAAGGAATACATAGACGTTCTTTTGACGCTGCAA
>WQYR01000129.1 GCA_009781145.1 Propionibacteriaceae bacterium
AGTTGACTGAGATGGGCGAGTACGTCAAGACAGCCTCATCAAGCATCGAGTCGATCGTCGCGAGCCAAGTCAAGAAGGCATACGCGGCAGAACGCCCAGCCCCGGCAGCCGAGCCCACTCCGGTGCCGACGCAGGCACCGGCAGAACCAGAAGTTGTGCCCGAGGCGCCAGTACCCGAACCAGAGCCCGTCGTGGTTGTGCCTCCGCAGGTTGAGGTGGAGGAGCCGGCCCCAGTAGAGGTCGCTCCAGAGCCGTTGGTTGCCGAACCTCCCACGCCTGTCGTTGCGCCCGTTGGTCCTCGCCCAGGCCCCGTCCCCGGTCCGGCGCGTCGCCCAGGTGCACCCCGTCCTGGCAACAATCCCTACGCAGCCCAGCAAGGCATGGGCCAGCGTCGCACGGTCTCCGACGACGAACAGCCGCGCGCCCCGCGCCCCGGAATGACCGGCGGGTTGCCCGGCATGCCGCGCCCGAACCCTGCCATGATGCCCAAGAGGACGACACTCGGTCAGCCTGGCGCGGCCCGTCAGGGCACACCCGGCGGTGCGCCGCGCACAGGCGGACGTGGGCCTCGTCCTGGCGGTGCCGGTGGCGGGCGCGGCGGCGGTCAGGTGCCAGCCGCCGGTGCGATGACAATGCCGCCCGTCGGCGGTGGCCGCGGTGGTCGCGGCGGACGTTCCGGCTCGGGCACTCAGGGAGCTTTCGGCCGCGGTGGTGCGGGGCACAAGGGCCGCAAGTCGAAGCGCGTGCAGCGCCAAGAGTTCGAGATGCTGGAGGCGCCGACGATCGGTGGCGTGCGCATCCGTCAAGGCGAAGGTCAAACAGTCAGGCTGCGCCGCGGGTCGTCTTTGACTGATCTGGCAGAGAAGATCAACGTTGATGCCGCCGCGTTGGTGCAGGTGCTGTTCAACCTGGGCGAGATGATCACTGCCACACAGTCGGTTCCCGACGAGACCCTTGAGGTGTTGGGCGCTGAGCTGAACTATGAGATTCACGTGGTCTCGCCTGAGGACGAGGACCGCGACTTGCTGATGAGCTTCGACCTCGACTATGGCGATGATCTTGGCGACGAGTCCGACCGTCAGCCACGGCCCCCCGTCGTCACAGTCATGGGTCACGTCGACCACGGCAAGACGAAACTGTTGGATGCCCTGCGCCACAGCCACGTCGTGGAGGGCGAGGCCGGTGGTATCACCCAGACCATCGGCGCACACCAGGTGGAGACAGTGGTGGACGGCGACGAACGCAAGATCACCTTCATCGACACCCCTGGCCACGAAGCGTTCACCGCCATGCGTGCCCGCGGCGCCCAGTCCACCGACATTGCCGTGTTGGTGGTGGCGGCCGATGACGGTGTCATGCCGCAGACAATTGAGGCTTTGAACCACGCCAAGGCTGCCGATGTTCCGGTCGTGGTGGCCGTCAACAAGATTGACAAGCCTGGTGCCGACCCGACCAAGGTGCGCGGCCAACTGATGGAGTACGGCTTGACTCCCGAGGAGTACGGCGGCGACACGATGTTTGTCGATGTGTCGGCCGTCACCAGGGTTGGTCTGGATTCGCTTCTGGAAGCGATCGTCTTGACCGCTGATGCCGCACTCGACCTGCGCGCCAACCCCGACATGCCGGCTCAGGGCGTCACCATTGAGGCACACCTCGACCAGGGCCGTGGCCCCATGGTCACCGTCCTCATCCAGCGGGGCACGCTGCGCAAGGGCGATTCCATTGTGGCCGGCTCGACCTACGGCCGTGTGCGGGCCATGATCAACGATCACGGCGAGACGGTCGACGAGGCTTTGCCGTCCATGCCCGTGCAGGTGATCGGTTTGGCGTCAGTGCCGGGTGCCGGCGATCACTTCCTGGTGGTGGACGATGACCGTACGGCCCGTCAGGTGGCCACAACCCGCGAGGCGCGCATGCGGGCGGCTGCCCAGGCTCTGGGCGCTCGTCGCAAGACGCTGGACGAGCTGTTCGAGCAGATGACCAAGGGCGAGGCGTCCGAGTTGTTGTTGATTCTGAAGGGCGACAGCGCCGGTTCAGTCGAGGCGTTGGAGGACGCGCTGGCCAAGATCGATGTTGGCGACGAGGTGTCGCTGCGCGTTATCGACCGCGGTGTCGGCGCTATCACCGAGACAAACGTGTCGCTGGCTGCCGCTTCGACGCCGCACGCCGTCATCCTTGGCTACAACGTGCGTCCGACCGTTCAGGCGGCCCAGGCAGCCGATCGCGACAACGTCGACATTCGCTACTACTCGATCATCTACCAGGCGATCGACGATATCGAGGCGGCTCTCAAGGGTATGCTCAAGCCGATTTACGAGGAGCGCACGCTTGGTGTCGCGGAAATCCGCGAGATCTTCCACAGCTCCAAGTTCGGCAATATCGCCGGATGCATGGTGCAAACGGGCATCGTCCGCCGCAACGCCAAGGTGCGCCTGACGCGCGACGGCACCGTTATCGCCGAGACGTCCATCGCGTCGCTACGGCGCGAGAAGGACGACTCCACCGAGGTTCGCGAGGGCTTCGAGTGCGGCATGACCCTGGGCTACTCGGATATCCACATTGGTGACCTTGTCGAGGCCTACGAAATGGTTGAGAAAGCGCGGTCCTGATGGAAACCTCAACAGCCATTTCCTGCGCCTCCTCGCTGGCACCAGAGTCTGTGGAGGCTTCCTAATGGTCGGCGTGTGGACAGAAAAGCTGGCTGACCAGATCCGCGACATCATCGCGCTGATGCTGGCCCGCCGAGTCAAGGACCCCCGGCTGGGGTTCGTGACCGTCACCGAGGTTCGGGTGACGGGTGACGGCCGCGAAGCCACGGTTTTTTACACGGTGTTGGACGGCTCCGATCAAAGCTCCACCGCAGCCGCACTTGAGTCGGCGAAGGGAATGTTGCGCACGGCCGTTGGTAAGAAGCTGGGCATGAAGTTCGCTCCGACATTGGCTTTTGTCCGCGACGCAATTCCTGAAACCAGCCAAGAGATGGAAGACCTGATGGCTCGGGTGCATGACCTAGACGCCGAGTTGGCGCAGCGCCGCGTCGAGGGCGCCTACGCCGGCGATCCGGACCCCTACAAGAAGCCCGCCGACGAGGCTGACGGTGACGACTGAGCAGGTGGTTACCAGCGGGCTGTTGGTCATAGACAAGCCGTCGGGGTGTACTTCCCAACAGGCTGTCAGCCGAGTCAAGCACCGGCTGGCGGACGAGGCAGGCATCGCCGCCAAGAAGCTGAAAGTGGGCCACGCCGGCACGCTCGACCCGATGGCGACAGGTGTGCTGGTGGTCGGCATCGGACGGGCCACACGGCTGCTTGGGTTTATCGCCGGGCACGGCAAGCAATACCTGGCGACGATCCGGCTGGGTCATGCGACCACAACGGACGACGCCGAGGGCGAGCTTGTCGGGCAATTGGCCGATGCGACGAGGTTGACAGATGAGCAGATCGCGTCGGCTGTGGGCGCGTTGACTGGTGATATCGAGCAGGTGCCCAGCGCCGTTTCGGCAATCAAGGTGGACGGCAAACGAGCTTATGCTCTGGTGCGGGCCGGCAGCCCTGTTGAACTGGCGCCACGCGCCGTGACAATAGACCGGTTCGAGGTGTTGGCAAGGCGTGTCGCGCTGTTCGTTGACCTGGACGTCATCGTGGACTGCTCGTCGGGCACCTATGTGCGGGCCTTGGCGCGCGACCTGGGCGCAGCACTCCGGGTGGGTGGACACCTGACGGCCCTGCGGCGCACGCGGGTAGGCGCGTTCAACATTGAGCACGCCGTGCCGCTGGACGATGCCACCTGGGCCAATGTGATTCCGTTGGACGACGTTGCTCCGCGACTGTTCGAATCGATGACCGTCGGAGGTGAGGTGGCTGACGATGTCAGCCACGGGCGTGCGCTGAGCATCCCCGTCCCCGCAGATCCGACGGCCGTGATCGGCCCAACGGGGCAGTTTCTTGCCCTCTACCAACGAGAGGGCGACCGGTCTGTGCCGGTGGCAGTCTTTGTGGACGGGGCAGGCGAATGAGCAAGTTGGCACTGGCCATCGGGACCTTTGACGGTGTTCACCTTGGCCACCAAGAGGTGATCGCGGCCGCCAGGTCAGCGGTCGGCAACAGCGGGCAGGTGACTGCGGTGACGTTCTGGCCCCACCCGATGACGGTTTTCGACCCGGCTGGTGCGCCGCCTTTGCTGCAAAACCTGGAATCCCGTGAGGACGCGCTGTTGGATGCCGGCGCCGACGAGATCCTGCTGCTGCATTTCACCACCCAGATGGCCGCGATGAGTCCCGCAGAGTTCGTCAATCGAATCATCGCGCCGCTTCAGCCGGCTGCCGTCGCCGTGGGGCCGAACTTCACCTTCGGCGCTCGGGGCTCGGGCACCCCGGCGGCGCTTCGCCAGTTGGCGGCAGGGCGTTTCGACTTGTTGATTGCCCCGGCTGTCGAATCTGGCGGCTACACGGTTTCGTCCACCATGATCCGGGCGGCCGTGCTGGCCGGCGATGTCAGCTCGGCGGGCCGCCTGATGGGGCGGGATTTCTCAGTGCGAGGCCCGGTCGTCCGCGGTGATCGGCGCGGTCACCAGATTGGTTTTCCGACTGCCAACCTGACGCCGGATCCGGCGGTGGCATGCCCGGCCGACGGCGTCTACGCCGGCTGGCTGCGCCTGCTTGACCAATCCGCTGACCCATCATCCTGCGCCGCCCCTGGCCCGTCGACCCGTGGCACCTCTG
>WQYR01000130.1 GCA_009781145.1 Propionibacteriaceae bacterium
GTGCGTCGAGTACGGCGTCGTTCGTCGCTTCGCTCCTCGAAACCTTCCTTGGCCTTGGCATACGAGCGAGCTCGTCTGCTCTCGGCCTGCGTCGGTGGGTGCGCTCGGGGCCGGCTGGAGCACGCCACGATGGTCTGCATCAGGGAGCCGGAGGACGACTCGATCTTCAACACCAAGAAGATCTCATGACAAGATAGATGCATGATCAAACGCATCGTCATTGACGCTTTGGCTTTGGCTGTTGCCACATGGGTGCTGCCTGGCATCACCCTGGCTGACCCGTTGTCCGTCAAGGGTGTCCTCACGATTTTGGGTGTCGCTGTTGTCTTCGGTTTGCTCAATGCCCTAGTCAAACCACTGTTCAAGGCGTTGACGGGATGTCTGGTGATGCTGACGTTCGGGCTGTTCCTTTTCGTCATCAACGGCGCGATGATGCTGCTGGCATCGTGGCTGTGCGGCCAATTTGGCCTCGGCTGGCACGTCGATGGGTGGCTCTCTGCTATTGAGGGCGGCGTCATTGTCGCGGTCGTTAGCTTCCTGGCAGCTAAGTTCATCAAGGGCAAATAGCACCTAACCTAAGGATTGACCATGCGCCTCAATATCCCCTCAAGTGAAATGAACGACGGCAAGTCGATTCCGCAGCTCGGCTTTGGCACCTACCTGGTTCCACCGGACGACACCGAGCGCGTCGTCGCGATCGCCTTGCAGGTTGGCTATCGCCACATTGACACGGCTGCCCTGTACGGCAACGAGCGTGGCGTCGGCGCGGCCATTGCCGCATCTGACATACCGCGCGACGAGTTGTTCATCACGACGAAGCTGTGGAACGACCAGCACGAACCCGACAAGGCGCGGGCGGCGATCAATGCGTCCCTCGAGAAGCTGGGCCTTGATCACGTCGATCTGTACCTGATTCATTGGCCGTCGCCGCGGGTCTACGGCGATAGCTACATCGCCGCCTGGGACGAGTTGCAGGAGTTCAAGCGCGAGGGCTTGGCGACGTCAATAGGCGTGTCGAACTTCAACCCCGAGCACCTCGACAAGTTGCGTGGCGAGATGCCCGCCGTAAATCAGGTTGAGCTTCACCCAAGCTTCACGCAGGTTCCGCTGCGGGACGAGATGGCGCGGCGCGGAATCCTGATCGAGTCGTGGAGCCCGCTGGGACGGGGATCTGACCTGAAGGGCGACACCGTCGCGCAGATCGCCGACGACACAGGCCACACACCGGCACAGGTGGTGATCCGCTGGCACCTGCAGCACGGCTTCGTGGTGATCCCCAAGTCGGTGGGGCGGGCGCGCATCGAGGAGAACTCTGTTGTGTTCGATTTTGAGCTGACGCAGACCCAGATGGACGCCATTGACGGCCTGAACCGCGACGACCGCCACGGTGCCGACCCGGTGACGGCCGACTTTTAGGTCGCACCTCGCGTCCCCTCCATCCTGGTCAATGCCTTGCATGGGGAACCTCACGTCTTCTGGAGGTTTTCCCGCCCAACCTCGTCTTTTTGGCGTTCTCAAAGAGGTTCGGTAGGGAAGAACAACCAAAAATCCCTGCGAAATGCGAGGTCTTCCCTACCAACCCTCGAAACCGCCAGCGAAATGGTGACATCTGGCGGGAAAACCTCCCATCCGATGATGTCGCGTCTTAGCGGCGCCCAGGTGTGATCCTGTGCCACTTCACAGCCGTCCCGGAATACCCCCTGGGGGTATGGGTGTTATGCTTTTCAGACTGACAACGAAGTTATCAGCCAGACAGAAACCAAAGGAGAAATTATGTCAGATCGATTCGCAGGCAAGCTTGCTGTCGTCACGGGCGCTGGGTCGGGTATCGGCCTCGCCACCGCAAAACTGCTGATCGCCGGGGGGGCGAAAGTCATCGCCGTCGATGTCGTTCAGCAGCGCCTTGACGACGCCGCCAAGGAAATCGGCGCCAGCTACGTACCTGTCGCCGTCGATATCACCACCGCCGAGGCCCCGGCCACCATCGCCGCAGCCGCTGGCGGCACGCCGGACATCCTCGTCAACAACGCCGGCATCATGGACGGCTTCCTGCCGACCGCCGAGGTGACGGACGCCGTTTGGGACAAGGTGTTGGCCATCAACGTCACGTCCATGATGCGGATCATCCGCCAGTTCCTGCCGGGCATGATCGCCGCCAAGCACGGTGCCATCGTCAACCTGGCGTCCGAGGCTGCCATCCGTACCTGCGCCGGTGTTGCCTACACCGTCAGCAAGCATGCCGTCGTTGGCCTAACCAAGAACACCGCCGCCATGTACAGCAAGGACGGCATCCGCTGCAACGCCATCGCCCCAGGTGGGGTCGAGACCAATGTGGACGGCGAGTTCCGCTCGGCGCTGGCTGGCGAGCGCGTCGGCGCCGCCATGGGCGCGTCAATGATGGCCGTGGCCGGCATGGGCAAGCCCGAACAACTGGCCCAGGCCATCTGCTTCCTGGCCGATGACCAGGCCGCCAGCTTCGTCAATGGCGTGGTTCTGCCAGTGGACGGCGGTTGGTCAACCGTCTAACCTCTCTGTTCAGGGACGGCGGATGGGCTTTTGGCTCGTCCGCCGTTCTTTGTTTTCAGGCATGACCACTCAATGGCTGGCATCCCAATCATATGGCTGGCACACCAATCACCGTGGTATGCTGGACATATGTATTTCGGTGAACCCTTCGGTGGGCTCTTGCCGGGCGCGCAGGGTGCCGTCCTCGCGGTGCTTCTCCGCACGGGGACGCCACTGACTGGGCGTCAGATTCATGGTTTGGTGCAGCCGTCCTACAGCACTTGGTCGATACAGCAGGCCATCAAGACCTTGTTGCAACTCGGCTTGATCGACGCCACGCCGGCTGGTAGAGCCTACCTGCATTCAGTGAATCAGCAGCACTTTGCCGTCGCCCCGCTGCGAGCACTGCTGAACCCAATCGCCGCATTGCGGGCCGTGGTCGCAGCCAACGTGGACGACCAAGTTCACACCGTGTTGCTGTTCGGGTCAGTGGCGCGCGGCGAGGCGACGACACAATCAGACGTCGACCTTGCCGTCATCGCCGAGGACGACTGGCAAGGCCGCGTAGACCTGCAATCGGCAGTAACCGAGCAGTTGGGCAACGACTGTGACGTGTTGGTGTTGACGCAAGACGATTGGGCAAACTCAAAAGAGTCAGTAGTATCCGACATGCGCCGCGACGGGGTCGTCCTCTACGGGGCGAAACCTTCCAGCACAAAGAGGTGACGACATGAGCCGAGACGACGCGAAAGCCTTTCTAACAAAAGCAGAACAGTACCTCGCGTCGGCCGAAGAAAACCTGGCAGCAAGACGATTCACCGTGGCCGCAGGCGATGCGGTTCACGCTGGCATTAGCGCCAAGGACGGGATTGTGACGGCACTGACCGGTGCCACCAGCAAACACCAGGATCACCGCGCGGCTGTCCCCGAGCTTCGCGCGGCATTGAGCACCAGGGGCACAGCAGCCTCGGCGGAACGAGCGCTAAAGGAACTGCTCGCAGCCAAACCCGACATCGAATACAGCGCAGAAATACTTACGGAGGCCAAGGCGAAAGCGCTGGTGCGTCGCGCGTCCTCACTGGTCGACACGGCGCACGCCGTGATACGCCTAGGCGATTGACTGGTAGGCGCGAAGCGAGCGTCAGCGTGTGGCACCACGATCTGCCTGACCATCTGTCTTGCATAATTATGCATTGTGTTGCATAGATTTCCACTAGTAGACTTGGTGCCATGCCTACTGTCTTGATGAACCTGCCTGTTGGTGAGCGCGTTGGCCTGGCGTTTTCTGGCGGGCTCGACACGTCCTGCGCCGTCGCCTGGATGCGCGAGAAAGGTGCCATACCTTGCACCTACACCGCTGACATCGGGCAGCCGGACGAGCCGGATATCGCGTCCGTCCCTGGGCGGGCCATGGCCTACGGGGCCGAGCTCAGCCGTTTGGTGGACTGCCGGGCGTCCCTGGTTGACGAGGGCCTGGTGGCGCTGCAGTGCGGGGCCTTCCACATCCGGACGGCCGGGCGTATGTATTACAACACGACTCCGCTGGGCCGGGCCGTCACCGGCACCATGCTGGTGCGCGCGATGGCCGCCGACGACTGCAACGTTTGGGGCGATGGATCGACATACAAGGGCAACGACATCGAGCGTTTCTACCGCTACGGGCTAATGGCCAATCCGTCCTTGAGGATCTACAAACCGTGGCTTGACCAGGCGTTTGTCGACGAGTTGGGTGGACGAAGCCAGATGAGCGACTGGCTGGAAGCCCGTCATCTGCCCTACCGTGACGCCGCCGAGAAAGCCTATTCGACGGACGCCAACATCTGGGGTGCCACGCACGAGGCCAAGTCTCTTGAGGAGCTCAGCACGTCATTGGAGGACGTTGTCGAGCCGATCATGGGAGTCAAGTTCTGGGATCCGTCGGTCGCCATTGCGACGGAGGACATCCGCATCGATTTCGAGAAAGGCTGGCCAGTGGCGATCAATGGTCAGCGGTTTGACGACCGGGTTGAGCTTGTCAACCAGGCCAACGCCATCGGCGGACGTCACGGGCTGGGCATGAGCGATCAGATCGAGAACCGCATCATCGAGGCCAAATCGCGAGGCATCTACGAGGCGCCCGGCATGGCCCTGCTGTTCATTGCCTACGAGCGACTGCTGAGCGCGATCCACAACGAGGACACCCTGGCCAACTACCACCA
>WQYR01000131.1 GCA_009781145.1 Propionibacteriaceae bacterium
GACTGTCAACCAGGTGTCAGACGACTTGGTCGTCCAAGTGGTGTTGGATGACACGTTGATCGTGGTAGACGCCGAGTTAGCTGAGGGGACAGGCCACTTGTCGTTTGACACACTCAACGTTGACGCCGGTACCGCACCGGGTTGGGTGACCGTGATCGTGGCGGTTGCGGGCGGGTACCCACTCTTGGTCGCCGATGACACTGTGATGGTGGCCGTGCGTGGTGACGCAGATGGGTTGGCTTGGGCCAGAAGATACAGCGATCCGTTGTTGTAGGTGAGGCCGTATGGTGAGACAGTCAGCCACGAGGTATCTGACGATGTGGCGGTCCACCCGAGATTCGATGTCACGGGGATGGTTGTCGAGTTCGCTGTGTTCGAGGGCACAGGCCACGAGTCTGACCCCACCGTTAAGACGGGGTCCGTTCGGTCCTGCAGAACCGGGAAGTTCAAGGTGGCGGCTGGGTCGCCCGACGTGACGAATGTCAGGTACCCCAGGTTGCCGCTAGCTGCGCTGAGGTTCGCTGCCACAGACACCGTCACTATGCCATTTCCTGATCCGGACGTCGGTGATACGGTCAACCATGACGAGTTGGACGACACCGACCAATTCGCTTTTGAGGTGACATGTAACGTGATGGAGTCCGCTGCTGCTGGCGCCTCCCAACCGCGCTGGTCCAGTGTCAGCCCATTGCCGGCTTGTGTGACAGTGATTGTGCGGGTGAGCGTTGGAGATCCGACTATCGTTGAGACTGTGATGGTGCCCGTGCGGTCGAGCAAGTAGTTGCCTGTCACCGCCACTTGTATTGACGAGAGGGACGACCTTGAGACCGACAGCCAGCTCGAATCTGACGTGACGCTCCAAGTTGTGTTCGTATCCACGTTCACAGTGGCGGGCGCGTATGTTATTGCCGGGCGTTGTAGTGATGTCTGGTCTATGCTCAAAGTATTGGGTATTCCCGGCTGGGTAACTGTGACGACTTGCGTCGCCGCAGGGGACTCCCCGGTTGACGAAAACGTGATGGTGGCGGTTCGTGGCGTTGTGGACGTGTTGGGTTGCGCTGAGACCGTCACTGGCTTGGAGCCGGCACCATTCGGTGATGTCAGAGACAGCCAGGAATGGTCAGATGGGATTGCCATCCACGATCCGGTGGACGACACGTTGAGGGTCGTCGTGGCGGCGTCGGCCGATGGGACGGCCCAAGTGTCGGTGTCAGTGGACAGCTGTGGATCAACTTGGGCGGCGGGTTGGGTGACGGTCACGGTTTGGGTAAGGATTGGCGTGCCCAGGGTTGTTGTGAACGTGAGGGTGGCCGTCCGGGGTGTCCTAAAGAGGTTGGCATGAGCCGTCAGCATCACTGATTGGCTGCCTGATCCGACAGTGGATGAGGGCGTCAGCCAACTGTCAGAGGATTCGACTTTCCAGGATTGGTTGGACGTCACGGCCATGTCAACAGTTTGGTCTTGCGGCGATGGTGGCGCCCATGTGTCGCGGTCGAGTGTTAGTAACGGGGATGTCACGCCAGGTTGTGTGACGGTCATTGTCGCGGTGGCTGCAGGCGATCCTGTAGTGCTGGTGAAGGTGAGTGTTGCAGTGCGGGAGGCGGTTGACGTGTTCGCTTGGGTGGCCATGGCCACAGTGCCGTCCGTCGGGTCAGGAGTTGCTGTAAGCCATGAGGCACTTGAGGCTACCGTCCAGTCAGCATTGGACGTCACATTGGTTGTGGCCTGGGTTGCCGCAGCGGTCGGCACCCACCAAGTTGTCATGGGCAATGCCAGCGTGGCTGTTTGTGCGGTGCCTGGTTGGATGACCTTGATGGTTCGGGTGAGCTGAGGTGCCCCAGATGTCGTCGTCACAGTGACGGTGGCGGTGCGGGCACCCGGTGAGGTGTTCTCTGATGCCGACATGTTCAGACTTCCACGGGAGGACCCAGCCGGTGGGGTAGTGGTGAGCCATGGAGAGTCGGAATAGGCCGTCCATGAAGTATTCGAAAACAGCGGGACAGATGCTGACCAAACTGCCGCAGAAGGCGCAAACCACACGGACGAGGCCGGCACTCGGAAGGTTCCCCCGGCTGACTGACTAATCGTCAATGTGGGCATCATTGGTTGTATGACGGCAACAGTTCTGGTGATCGACCCGCTGGTGAATGTCACCGTACCCTGGCGATCGGAATCAGTCATGTTGACCGATGCGAATATCTGCACCGAGTCATTACCAACTCCTGATTGCACGGCGGTGTACAGCCATGGGTCGCTGGTGGACACATTCCATGATGTATTGGACGTGACAGCAACAGACACCGATGAGGCGCTGCCCTGGCCTGCGTTCCAGGATGCCTGGCCAAGTGTCAAAGTTGGGGTGTCAACAGGCGTCGAAGTGGCACCAGCCTGGGTGATCGTGACATTTGCCACAGCTGCCGGGCTACCTTTGGTCGTCGTGAATGTCACGGTGCCGGTGCGGGGGTCGGACGAGTCGTTCTGGAGAACGCTGATGTCAACAGTTCCTTGGTCATCCGATGCTGCCAAGGTGCCAAAGCCAGATGATGGGTTGACGTTAGTCCATGAGGGCTCGGAGACGACCTGCCATTCGGTGTTGGACGTGATTTGCAGGGGGATCGCAGTATGCCTGCTGGAAACCGATGTCACCGGGGCAGTGACGGTGAGAGCCGGTGTGGTGGGTGCCATGCTGAAGCCGGTGGCGACGTAGGCGTCGGAGACATCATGCTCGACCACGTCCCAGGAGACTCTGCCGAACCCATTGACGCCCCAGGTGTGACCCCAGGAGTTTTGGATCAGAACCCCGTTGGAGTCATACCCCATTGCGACAACTGAGTGGCCCCCATCCGGGTAGGGAGAGCCATAGTCGGTATCAGCAATATCCAGACTCGTTGGGTGGTAGTACTTGATTCCATCTCGGTCTAGGATGCCGAACACCACTGGTGTGCCACTTGCAAGGGCGGTTTCAATAGCAGTCCGTTTGGTCGTATTGGTGCCGTATTCATCATCAAACAGTGTGGCGAATCCTGTGAACCTGAAGTTCGCAGCGTTCGCCACCTGAGCGGGTGTCGGCTGGGTTACATAGTCATAGTTGCCTTGAGGGTAATCGTCCTGTGTATCAACACCTTGCCCAAGCAGGATTGGCTCGGGGAGGCCCATCGATGTGTTGCCGGTCTGTGAGAACAAATACATGGGTGCGAATGCCTGGGAGTTGCCGCCGTTCTTGTTGGCGTACCAGCCCATCAGTGTGTAGGCGACCGACCAGGTCTCGCAGGCGTAGACGCTGCCTTGCGTGAGGGCGGGCACGGAATATTGCGTGAGATCGACGCTGGCTGGCAGCGGCGGGTCACTTGGCGATCCAGGGTCGGCGTGGGACGGGACGATTGTCAATGATGTCCATGTGAGGGATGCGGCCAATACGACTGATACCGCGGTTGCCAGGAACTTCTTCATCGCGTTCTCCTGAGGAAGCATAACTGCCCCAAATAAGGCCGGTCGACCGTGCCGCCCGGAAATGGCCCCCTGCAATGGAAATGCCCACTGCTGATCAGGTACGTTACCATCATTGATTCGAAACAAAGCAAATTCACACCTCAAAGATGTGGTTTTTGTTGGGTCATCTCAGATCGTGGTCAACCGCAGTTCTGAGGTGGTGTTGGCTGCTGGCCACAGGCGCAACCAGAGCCACACGATCAAGACGAAAACGGCGAAGCCAGCCAGGTAGCCACCCAGGATGTCCAGTGGCCAGTGGACGCCCAGATAGACGCGGCTGGTGCCGATTAGCCCGGTCATTACGATCAACAGGGCTGAAACAACGATCTTGCTTGGCCGCGACCGCCAGAACGCCAACACCAGAAAGACGGCCATCGCGACGAAGGCGGCGCTGATCATCGCGTGCCCGCTGGGAAAGCTGAAGCCCGATATCGCGATCAACCGATGCCCGTCCGGTCGTGGTTCCCGAATGACGACCTTCAGCGCAGCGTTGAGACCACCGGAAATGACGGTCACAGCAGCCAGCGGCACCCCGTAGTGCATCCGTGTTCGGGGAATGATCAATAGCACCAGGCAGACAGCCATGAGTGAATACCATTCGCCGATGGTGGTGATGGTTTTCATCGCCGCCATCAACCACACCGATTGGACGGCTTGAAGCCACGATATGAACCAGTCGCAAAAATGTGGGCTGGCGCCTGCCAACGCCAGCACGGCCGTCACCCCGAAACCTCCGAATGCAACCCAACCGGCAACCACTACGCCTCGGTTGACGGCAGGCATGTCGACGAAATTGCCGCGCGGTGGCGGGCTGGCATCAGACAAAGGGGCCTCCTAGCGAAAGCATCAGCTTACAGTCTGGAAGACTGGGGTTGTGATCATCCAAACCGCTGACCGTGACCAATCTTCCACTGACGTAGAGTTGAGCCATGCCTCCGCAATCATTGGTTCTTTCACAAATCCGCGTCGAGTTGGCCAGCGCTGCCGATCCGGAAACCAAAGCTTCCGAGCAGCGATTCTTCAAGGACGGCACTGCTGCCTACGGTGTTAAGACCGCTA
>WQYR01000132.1 GCA_009781145.1 Propionibacteriaceae bacterium
CCGGCGCCGGTCATCGAGCAGGCCATTGAGCCGAAGTCGAAGGCCGACCAGGAGAAGCTGTCGATGGCCATCCAGCGCCTAGCCGAGGAGGACCCCACCTTCCAGGTACACACCGACCCGGACACCGGCCAGACGATCATCGCCGGCATGGGCGAATTGCACCTCGACATTCTGATCGACCGTATGAAGCGCGAGTTCAACGTTGGTGCCAACATCGGCAAGCCGCAGGTGGCGTACCGCGAGAAGCTGCGCAAACAGGTCGAGCACGTCGAGTACACCCACAAGAAGCAGTCGGGTGGCTCGGGTCAGTACGCCAAGGTCATCATCACCATCGAGCCGGCCGAGGCTGGCACGGGCTACGAGTTCGTCAACGCCGTCACCGGCGGGCGCATCCCGAAGGAATACATCCCGGCCGTCGACCAGGGCATCCGCGAGGCCAAGGAGTTCGGCGTGCTCGCCGGCTACCCCGTCGAGGACTTCAAAGTGACGCTGGAGGACGGCGCCTACCACGATGTCGACTCGTCCGAACTGGCCTTCAAGATCGCCGGAACGATGGCCTTCAAGGAGGCCGCCCGCAAGGCGAATCCTGGTTTGCTGGAGCCGATGATGAGCGTCGAGGTGACCACGCCCGAGGAGTTCCTGGGCACCGTCATCGGCGACCTGAACTCGCGTCGCGGCCACGTCATGGCCATGGACGAGTTGCACGGCAACCGGGTTGTCCGCGCGCTGGTGCCGCTGGCCGAGATGTTCGGCTACGTCGGCGACCTGCGCTCGAAGACGTCCGGCCAGGCCTCCTACACGATGGAGTTCAACAGCTACGGCGAGGTTCCGCAATCGATCGCCGACGACGTGATCGCGAAGGTCCGGGGCGAGTAGACGGCCTTTCCGGCAAGAAAACCAGAAGATGAGACGGGGCCATCAGCTCCGTCTCGTCTGATAAAATGACTGACTGAGCTAATCCTGCGGTGCGAGCTCAAGGCTCGCAATACTCATTCATAGTAGAAGAGGTCAGTCGTCAATGAAACATTCAGTTAGCCAGTTTCAACCCCTCACATCCGTGGCGGCGATTTCGTATACGGCGGTGCCAAAATGGTGATCATCCCGTCGATTGTTGCCGTCGTGGCGGTATGCGCCCTGGCATTTGCCGTTGTGCTTCGCAGCCAAGTGTTAAAGGCTGATGAGGGCACCAAGAATATGCGCGAAATCGCCAAGGCTGTCCAGCAGGGCGCCACGGCCTATTTGAACCGCCAGTTGCGTACACTGGCTCCCTTCGTAGTGGTAGTACTACTACTCTTGCTGGCCCTTCCTGGCAGCGGAACTGTCAGGGCAGGACGTTCGGTCGCCTTCCTTCTGGGGGCGACTTTTTCGGCTTGTATAGGCTATTTGGGCATGTGGCTGGCCGTGCGGGCGAACGTCCGTGTGGCTGCTGCGGCGTCAGTCGAGGGTGGCCGTAGTCGCGGCGCCCAGATCGCTTTCCGCACTGGCGGTGTCGTCGGCATGACGACAGTCGGCCTGGGCCTGTTGGGCGCGTCCGTGGCGGTGTTGATATTCAAAACGGACGCCGTCGAGGTGCTCGAAGGCTTCGGCTTCGGTGCCGCCTTGCTGGCCATGTTCATGCGCGTCGGCGGCGGCATCTTCACGAAGGCGGCCGACGTCGGCGCCGACTTGGTCGGCAAGATCGAACAGGGCATCCCAGAGGACGATCCGCGCAACGCCGCTACCATCGCCGACAACGTCGGCGACAACGTGGGTGACTGCGCCGGAATGGCGGCCGACCTGTTCGAGTCGTATGCCGTCACCCTGGTGGCGTCCCTGATTTTGGGACGGGCCGCCTTCGGCGAGACGGGCCTGGTGTTCCCGCTTATCGTGCCAGCAATCGGCGTCATTACTGCCGCCATCGGCATCATGGCGATCCGCATCCGCGGTTCCGAATCCGGCATGAAAGCCATCTACCGTGGCTTCTACCTTTCCGCCGTGATCGCGGCGGTGCTGGTGGCCATCGCGGCCTGGTTCTATCTGCCGAACAACTTCTCGTCCTTCACGAACCTGACGCCCATGCCTGCCGGTGACCCCCGGCTGCCAGTTATTGGCGCTGTGGTGATCGGCATCATATTGGCGGGCGTCATCTTGTGGTTGACGGGCTACTTCACCGGCACCACCAGCCGTCCCACCATTCACGTGTCGAAGGCGTCGACCACCGGGGCGGCCACCGTCGTTCTGGCGGGTATCGGCGTCGGTTTCGAGAGCGCCGTCTACACGGCTGGCGCGATCGCCGCCGCCTTGTGCGCCCTGTTCTTGATGTCCGGTGGCAACGCGATGCTGGCACTGTTCCTGATCGCCATGGCCGGCTGCGGCCTGCTGACGACTGTCGGCGTGATCGTGGCCATGGACACCTTCGGCCCCGTCAGCGACAACGCGCAAGGCATCGCCGAGATGTCCGGTGACGTCAGCGCCGAGGGCGCCAAGGTTCTGACGGACCTGGACGCCGTGGGCAACACCACCAAAGCCATCACCAAGGGCATCGCAATCGCGACGGCCGTCCTGGCCGCTACCGCACTGTTCGGCAGCTACACAGACGCCGTCAAGACGGCAATGACCAACCTGGGCGAAAAGCTTGGCCAAGGCGGGTTCCTCGATGCGATGCACGACTACCAGATGGTTTCGCCAGTCACCCTGGTCGGTGTCATCCTCGGTGCCGCGACGGTGTTCCTGTTCTCCGGCCTGGCAGTCGACGCGGTGACCCGCGCCGCCAGCGCGGTTGTGCTCGTCGTGCGGCGTCAGTTCTCGTCCGATCCGGGCATCATGGCGGGCACATCGAAGCCTGACTACGCCGAGGTCGTGGACATCTGCACCCGTGACTCACTGCGTGAGTTGCTGGCACCTGGAATGCTGGCGGCCTTTGCGCCTGTCGCGGTTGGCCTGGGACTTGGTGTTGGGCCGCTGGCCGGCTTCCTCGCCGGGGCCATCACCACCGGCCTGCTGATGGCCATCTTCCTGGCCAACTCGGGCGGCGCCTGGGACAACGCCAAGAAGCTGGTTGAGGACGGCTTGTACGGCGGCAAGGGTTCAGACGCCCACGCCGCGACGATTATTGGCGACACCGTCGGTGACCCGTTCAAGGACACTGCCGGCCCCGCCATCAACCCGCTGATCAAGGTGATGAACCTCGTATCTGTGTTGGTTGCGCCCCTGGTCGTCACGATGTCGCTGTCGACCAGTGCCAATCAACCTTTGCGGATTGGAATCGCCACGTTGGCCGGTTTGCTGGCTGTCGCCCCCGTCATCTACAGCAGGCTGCGGGCTGCCGCATTCGACCGGGCATCCAAGCACGGGCAAGAAAAGATGCTCCTAGGCGAGCCGGTAGCGGCCCAAAGCTAGGAAATTCCTGACCCGCCAGTTGTTGTCTTCGTTTGACTACGGGGCTACGCTGCGGAATAATCGTATAGGTATGACCACCAAAGGTGGCCATCCTCTGGTGTGACCAAACCACACCGAACCAAGGCATGAATGGCATAGAGCCATTCGACAGCGCTGCCGGAACCGCCGGCGCGTTGTAACTAACAGCCCCGCAACCAGCGCGGCAGAGAAGGAGACCGGCGTGGCTAAGGCTAAGTTCGAGCGGACCAAGCCGCACTGCAACATCGGCACCATTGGGCACATCGACCACGGCAAAACCACGCTGACCGCGGCGATTACCAAGGTGCTTCACGACACCTATCCCGATTCCAAGGTGAACAACTTCACCGCCTTCGATCAGATCGATAAGGCACCGGAAGAGAAGCAGCGTGGCATCACGATTTCGATCGCTCACGTTGAGTACGAAACCCCGAACCGCCACTACGCGCACGTCGACTGCCCGGGCCACGCTGACTATGTCAAGAACATGATCACCGGCGCTGCCCAGATGGACGGTGCGATCCTTGTCGTCGCCGCGACCGACGGCCCGATGCCCCAGACCCACGAGCACGTGCTGCTCGCCCGTCAGGTTGGCGTGCCGGCGATCGTCGTCGCTCTCAACAAGTGCGACATGATCGCGCCTGAGGACGCCGAGCTGATCGACCTCGTCGAAATGGAGACCCGCGAGCTGCTCAGCACGCAGGAGTTCGACGGCGAGAACTGCCCGGTTGTACGCATCTCGGCCTTTAAGGCTCTGGACGGCGACGCCGAGTGGACGCCGAAGATTCTTGAACTCATGGACGCTGTGGACGAGTACATCCCGCAGCCCGTTCGTGACGTCGAGAAGCCGTTCCTGATGCCCGTTGAGGACGTCATGACCATCACCGGTCGTGGCACGGTCGTCACCGGTCGTATCGAGCGTGGCAAGATCCACATCGGCGATCAGGTCGAGCTCGTGGGCCTGCGTCCCACGGCAACCACCACCGTCACCGGCGTCGAGATGTTCCACAAGACGCTCGACGAGGGCGAGGCGGGCGACAACGCCGGCCTGTTGCTGCGTGGCACCAAGAAGGAAGACGTCGAGCGTGGCATGGTCGTCTGCAAGCCAGGCACCACCACCCCGCACACCGACTTCCAGGGCAA
>WQYR01000133.1 GCA_009781145.1 Propionibacteriaceae bacterium
CCAAAACGTCCGCGTAGTCAGCGGCGAGGAGTTCATGGTGGCCGCCATACAGTTGGAGAGTTGAAGTGGGACGTTTTCACAGGCACGACGACGGCACGGTGCACGAGCACACACACGACGAGGCGGGTCACGAACACCATCATGACCATGAACACTCCCACGACGAGCCGCTGCTGAGCACCGACGCCAGCCGGGCCGAACTCATCGGCGATCACCGCGAATACGACACCGGCCCTGAGCGCATCGAAATACTGGAACGCATCTATGACGAAAATGACGCGGCGGCGGCCGACAACCGCGCCCGACTGGACGAGGCGCACGTCACCGCCGTCAACCTGATGAGCTCCCCCGGCTCGGGCAAGACGACGCTGCTGGGGCGCACATTGGCCGAATTGGAAGGCAAAGTGCGCTGTGGCGTCGTCGAGGGTGACATCGAGACGTCCATCGACGCCGACCGGCTGCAGGGCCATGGCGCCCAGATCTCGTTGCTGAACACCGGCGACGGGTTCGGCGGCGAATGCCATCTGGACGCGCCGATGGTTGCCCATGCGCTGGATCATCTAGACCTTGACTCCCTTGACCTCCTACTGATCGAGAACGTCGGCAACCTGGTGTGCCCGGCCGAGTTTGACGTCGGTGCCCACCGGCGGGCGATGGTGGCGTCCGTCACCGAAGGTGAAGACAAGCCGCTGAAGTACCCCGTCATGTTCCGCAGCGTCGACGCCGTCGTCGTCAACAAAGTCGACCTGTTGCCCTATCTTGATTTCGACATGGGGTTGTTCCTGGACAACCTGAAGGCAGTTAACCCCGGCGTCCAAATCTTCCAGTGCAGCGCAAAGACGGGCGAGGGCGTCGACGAGTGGGTCGCCTGGCTGACCGCCAAACAGTAACGGGATCCCCCCACTGCGCGCATGACCCTATCCCCGTCAGACTGCGCGCATGACCCGATCCCCGTCATACAGCGCGCATGACTCCATCCCCGTCATACTGCGCGCATGACTCCATCCCCGTCATACAGCGCGCATGACTCCATCCCCGTCATACAGCGCGCATGACTCCATCCCCGTCATACTGCGCGCAACAGAGTGGAGTCGCAGTATCTGCCCTCATTTTGCGACTAATCCACAGAACGACGTCTGTGGGGACCTGTGGATAAGAAAGTGTTGTCCGTTGTTTTTGTCCACAGCGGTAGCGGGAAGTAGCCACGACGAACAATGATCTAACTCTCCTGGGGCAGACACCCTGGAGAGCAAAGGATCATCATGAAGAGATTTCGACTGGGCTTGGGGCTGGCGTCGCTGACAGCCACCGGGCTGGCGGTGTTGGCGAGCGCAGCGCCCGCATTCGCCAACACCATCGTTACCGGGCACGCCGTTGGGGCCAACTTCAACGTCTCCCACACCGGGGGGACGCTGAACTTTTGGGCCGGTGCCTACCAGACCGACAAGGGCCTGGCGTTCTGCCTTCAGCCAACGCGGTCCACCTCCGTCGGGCAACCGGTGGCGGACCCCGTCGAGATGACGAGCTTCACCAACGACCAGGGCGTCGCTCTGACGACAGCCCAGCTCAACCAGTTGGCCTATCTGACTTGGCAGGTTTCGCTCAATGCGAACCCGTCGACGGCTGACGCCGTCATGTACAAGCTGGTGTCGACCACCTTGCTGGGCTACACCGGAGTGCCGATAATCGGCACCAACGTGGCCCACGACCTGTCGCTGGACGACCCCGGGTCGGACGCCGTCAACATAGCGTCTGCCGCCGGCGTCCTTGACGCGGCCCAGGCGCTACTGGCGCAGGCTCGAGCCAAAGCCAACAATTGGGACGGCACAGGCACATTGACGCTGACATCGACGCCTTCCAAACCTGGTGACACACTGACGGCAAGCGTGCTGCTGCCCGGTTTGGGCAGCAGCTTCCCGGTTGTGTTCACCGTCACAGCTCCGGGAGGTGAAAGCCAGACCATCAAGGTCACGACAAGCGGCGATGTTGCAGCTCTCAGTTACACCACGACGGGCTTCGGCCACTACCAGGTAAATGCCCAGTTGGTCGAGCCGGTGGCGCCACGCTTCCCGCTGATCGCCGGAGCCTTGGGGCAAAGCCAATCAATGTTGATGATCAATGGTCAACCCCGGACGTGGACATCGGCCGTCCCCTTCGATCTTGCGCGCCCAACACCAACGATCACAACGTCCATCTCGTCGGCCTACACTCTGCCAGGCGAGACGATCACTGACACTGTGCGACTAGCCGGCCTCGTCGTCGACGACGCCACCACCTACGAGGTGAGGGGTGGCCTCTTCTATCCCCCGCCTCTATCAAACGGCACCTGCCCGGCCGCCGACGACCCGATTTGGCAGAGCTCGATGATCGTTTTTCAGATTGACCCAACGCCTGTGCCTGCCGAGAGTATCGGCGAGGACGGCACAGCCACGCTAACTCTTGGCGCGTGGAAGGTGCCCGCAGCCGACATGCCCGGCTGCCTGTCGTATGGCGAGACGCTGACCATGATGGTCGACGGCAGACCGGCCGCCACCGTTGAACACCCAGTCGGTGACCCCGATCAAACCACCCTGATGGTTCAGCCGCCCACCATTGCCACCCAAATCAGCTTGACGGCATTGAGCGCCGGCGATACCGTGTCGGACACGGTCATCATCAAAGCACTGAGCGTTGTCAGCGAGGTGTCGTATGCGGTCCACGGTCGTCTGTTGCGGTTGCCGGCCGCCGCCGATCTGAGTTGCCCGGGTGCTGATGACCCGGCCTGGCAAGGTGCGGAACTCCTGCTGGAATTCGACAGTGAAATCGTTCGAGCCGATCCGGGCGCCGACCAGGTTGAACTGCCATCGCAGGGCGCCTGGCCGGTGGCCGCGATGACTGGTGCTATGTGCATCACATACGCCGAGACGGCGACGATGATGCTTCCTGGGCACGATCCGGTGGTCATCGACCATGCTCCTGGGCAGCCGGCACAATCGGCCCTGTACCGTCCATTTCAGGCCATAACAGGTGGGGGAAGCAGTCTGGATATCGGCGCAAAACTGGCCTATGCGCTGTGCGGGCTGGGCGGCGCGGGCGCCGGCACCTGGCTGGTTCGTCGCCTTATCTGGCAAGCCTGAGATGATGGCCAACGTCAGATCCATGCCACTGTTGACCTCGGACGAGGAGGTCCGCCTCGCGCAAGCCATCGAGGCTGGCCTCTACGCCGAGCACCTGTTGGTGGCGGGCTGCCCAGACTACGCCACAACCAGCGAATTGTGGACCGTCAGGGCTGAGGGCAAGGCGGCCTGGACGGAGTTTTTCCACGGCAACTTGCGGCTCGCCGCACATATCGCCAACCGATGGGCGTCGCGCTTCCGTCTGGAAGCCGACGACATCATGCAGGAATGCTGCCTTGCGCTGGGCAGCTCCCTGATGTCCTGGGACTGGACCCGCGGTACCCGGTTCTCGACGCTGGCATGGCCCAGAATGATGTTCGCCGCGGAATCGGCGTGCTGGCAGCGACGCAGCGGCGGCCAATCCCCCGTCTGGTGGA
The DNA here is from genome assembly GCA_009781145.1 of Propionibacteriaceae bacterium. Classification (GTDB taxonomy): domain Bacteria; phylum Actinomycetota; class Actinomycetes; order Propionibacteriales; family Propionibacteriaceae; genus WRGV01. Next base: position 3,533 of record WQYR01000133.1, read on the forward strand.
TGCGCGCAAAGTCTGCCGACCGGCGGGCCTGGAGCCCGCCGCGGCACCTGACCGACCAGGACGAGACGACAAGCCGCACCGATCATGACGATCGCACGACAATTGTCCAGAGACGACTGGCACTGTTGGAGGACCGCGAGCGGATAGTGATTGAGCGCCGGTTCGGTCTGCAAGACCCGGTCGCGACGTACACGCAACTGGCAAAAGACCTGGACGTGTCACCCCGCACCATCAAGCGAATGGAAGAACGCGCCCTGGCGGCGATGGCTTCTGACCGCCAACCGCTGGCCGCATGATAGCCGTCAGATACCGGCGGCTTGGCGGGTCAATGCGGCCTTCGCGGCTTCCATCTCGACCACCTGCTTGAACAGCGGCAACTGCTCGTCCGCTTGGGTGACGGGGTTCATGCGTTGCAGGCGGGCGCGCAGCGTGTCGAGCTGGGCCGTCAACCGTCCCAGTCGCACAGCCGCCGCGTAGGCCGCCGCGTAGGCCGCGTCCGGTTCGCGCATTACTGGCACCACAAGCAATTCCGTCTCAAGACGCTTGACATTGTCGTCCGGCGTTCCGTCAATGACGCGCTGAGCCCAGGCGTCCGCCTCGAACGGCAGGTTCAGAACCGTCTGGCAGATCGCCCGGTAGGCGGGGTGACGGAAATCGTCTGGCTGCACGCCGCACCAATCCGCCGGGAAGAACGTTGGGTAGGCCAGCATCAACTGGGTAAGGCCGCGCTCGGCCGCAAGGGTGGGCTCATTGGCGGGCGGGTAAGGGATCGGCGGCACAGCCTCGGGGGCACCATCGGCACGCCGATCAGTCGGCAGCATTTCGGTAGGCCCGGCGGCGACGATCGGCCCGGCTGGTGCCTTGGGTGCGGTCTTGCGGCTTCGCCGCGCCTTGGTGATGACCTCCCGCACACGCTGCTCGTCCATGCCGACGATCTGCGAAATCTC
>WQYR01000134.1 GCA_009781145.1 Propionibacteriaceae bacterium
AACTGGGCTGACGCAGCGGGATCACCACTTGCTCAGGTATCAATGCGTTCCAGTTCCCTGAGGGCCCGGTTGCGGTAGTTGAGGTCGGAGCGCACGGTGAAACCCAGGTGCTCCCAAAACGCGATGCCACCCTCGTTTCGGGCGAACACGACGAGCGCAACCTTCGTGATGCCCTCGTCACGCAATGCCGCCAGCGCGGCGTCCACCAGGGCGCGCCCAACCCCGGCGAAACGGGCATCCAACGCCACACAGGTGTGGTAGATGAACCCACGACGCCCGTCGTGGCCGCTGAGAATAGCGCCGATGAGCCGGCTACCATTTTCAGCGACGAAACAGGACGAAGGGTTTCGATTCAGGTACCGGGCGATGCCGTCGCGGCTATCGTCTATGTCGTTGAGACCCATGCCAGGGGTCGCCACCCAAAGACGGTGGACATCGTCGTAATCACTGATGCTCATGGCCCGAATCTGCATGGCGCCATCCTACTGCCCGTCCAGCGATAGACTTCCTTGAAAAGGAAAGGGGCTGCCGAATGTCGTTCCAAGCACTCCACGACGAAATGAACGAGCAGGTCGCCAACCGCCTACTCTTCGAGCAGGCGCAGCAAGCGGCGTGCGCCTATCTTGACGGTGCGCGAGACATGGACGCCTTCCCGTCGTCTGAGTCGCTGGCGCTGTTGGGACGCTTGGACGAGCCGATGCCGACGTCGCCGACACAGCCGACGGAGATACTGCGGCTACTGAACGAAGTCGGCTCCCCCAACACTGTGGGCCAAAACAGCGGGCGGTATTTCGGGTTCGTCAACGGCGGCGTCACCCCGGTCGCCGTTGCCGCGAAATGGCTGGCTGACGCCTGGGATCAGAACGCCGCCCTTTACGTGATGTCGCCGATCGCAGCCAAGCTGGAAGAAATCTGCGAGAAATGGATCGTCGAGTTGCTGGGCTTGCCTGATGGCACAGCGGCCGGGTTCGTCAGCGGATCGTCCACCGCAATCATTTGCGGCCTCGCGGCCGCCCGAAACACACTGCTGGCACGTCAAGGTTGGGACGTGGCAGAGCACGGACTGTTCGGGGCCCCGCCGATTCGCATTATCGTCGGCGAGCAGGCCCACTCCAGCGTGTGGAAAGCCTTGTCCATGCTTGGCCTCGGCAAGGCGAACGCGGAGATCGTGCCCGCCGACGAGCAAGGCCGCATCATTCCCAGCGCCATGCCGCCGCTCGACAGCCACACGCTGGTGATCCTGCAGGCAGGCAACGTCAACGGCGGCGCTTTCGATGCGATCGATGAGATCTGCGACGCGGCGAACCAGGCTGGCGCCTGGGTACATATCGACGGTGCTTTCGGCCTGTGGGCTGCCGCCTGTGAGGCCACGCGCCATCTCGTCCAAGGCATGGCCAAAGCCGATTCGTGGTCGGCCGACGCACACAAGACGCTTAACGCCCCTTATGACTGCGGCATCGTCATGTGCAAAGACCGCGCTGCGCTGACCGGCGCCATGCAGGCCACCGGGTCGTATCTGCAATTCAGCGACAACCGCGACGGCATGCTCTACACACCCGAAATGTCGCGGCGTGCCCGAAGCATCGAACTGTGGGCGACCTTGAAGTTCTTCGGCAAGGATGGCGTCGACCAGCTCGTCAGCCATTTGTGCGAAGTGGCGCGATACTTCGCCGCCCAACTGACCGGCCATGGTTTCGTCGTCCTCAACGACGTTGTCTTCAACCAGATTGTGATGCGCTGCGACGATGCCAGCCGGACTACAACCCTACTGGAAAAGATTCAATCCAGCGGCAAATGTTGGTGCGGTGGCGCCACCTGGGGCAACCAGCCGGTCATCCGCCTCAGCGTCAGTTCATGGCAAACAACCACCGCCGACATCGACGAATGCGTCGCCCTGTTCGTGGAGGTTCAACACCCATGACCACACCTTTCCGCTGGGACCTGGCCAGACGCGAGCAGCTGGGACGCCTGCTTACCGAAAGCGATGAGAGCAACCGATGGTGGCAGGCAGATGAGTTCCAGTTGTGTTGCGCACGGATCCTTGCCTATGCGGGTGACCGGCGCATTATCTTTGTGGGACGATCATTGGAGAGCGTCTTCGACTATCTAAGTGGGGCGTTGTCTGGGACGTCCTCGGCAGACCGGTTGAGTCTGTTTCTCTTCTCCATGCGCTGGGAGACAGTCGTCACCCCGTCGGCCACTGCGGCGATCAGAGAGTACATGCGTGCTTTGAAGATTGACCCCGGCAGCATCGCACGGTCACCGGTGGCCTTTGCAGACCTAGTGTTTTGGGGCGAAACATTCTCGAATCTCGTGGATCTGCTGAAGGATTGGTGCATAGACGATGGCACAGATTGGCAGGCTGTTCGGCGGAACATACGCATCATCGGGGTGACACAGCGGACCAAGACAAGTCCCAAGACCTTCCGCTGGCATCAGCATCGCGAGGTTCCGATGCCAGCCAGCGCCGTCAAGAACGTCTCTCTCGACCTCGGCATGTGGAACTATCTGGGCGAACATCAGCCGAAAGTCACTGACTCATACCACCCAAGACGATGGGGCGACGAAGACTTCTCCCACCCGGATCACGACAAGGAACAGCTAAAAGCCATCCAGGAGGCCTGGCGCATCTTTCAGGACGGGCGTACAAGGGAAGCCCGCAGGCGTCTGGCCAGAATGATGACCAAGACGTCGGGTATGCAGCAGGAATGGTTTCGCCACCTGGTAACCGAGATCAAGGCATGAAACAGGCTAAACGCATTGAGGATGACAGATAGGAGACCCCATGGGAATGCTTGCCTCATATCAGGCTGTTGATGACGCGGCGCTCGCTTCGACGATGAATCTCGATGAGGACGATCTCGTCGAGCTCGTCGAACAGTTCTGCGAGGACGATACGGTGCCAGGGTATGACCTGGACAAGAACTGGGACATGCTGCACTTCATTTTGACTGCGGCGTCGGCCAGTCAGCCAATTGACGGCGACCCACTGAGCGAGGCGATCGTCGGGGCCCGTGCGTATGACGTGGAATTGTTCATTGGTGCGACCGAAGCCGCTGAGGTCGTGCACGTCCTGGACGCTCTGCAGGATGTCGACATCGACGACCTGCGGGGCCGGTGCAATCTGGCCACGTTCCGCAAGTACAACCTCTACCCGTCACTGTCCGAGACAACCCAGACCGAGGAAGACAGCCTGTGGCAGATTCTAAAGGCCGAATTCGAAGGATTGCTGGGCTTCTACTCAGATGCCGCTGCCCGCAGCCTGAACGTGGTCGTTTCCATCTATTAGTCGGTCCCGGCGGCTCCCGGCGGAATGCGGGCCTGCATCATGAACAGGCTCAGGTCCGTCAACTTGCCCGTGATCCACTTCTGGCTTCTCCACAAGTCGGAGACGCGGACGTCGCCGTAGCCGTGGCGTTCCAGCCGCTGTCTCAGGTCGTCACGGTCAAACCCCTGGACGCCGTCAAAGTCCGGCAGGTCCGCGTGATACGCCCCGCCATCAAAGTCCATGTCCGCCACAAACAGCCTGCCACCAGGCGCGACAAGCGGAAGTGCCTCCAACAGGACGTCCAGATCGCGCACATGATGCCAAGACAGGCAGGAGAGCACCACGTCCACGCAAAGATCCTCGGGCACGCCGTCTTTCGTGCTCAGGTCGAGCAGCCGAACATCGACATTTGAGGCATCGCGGGCGGCTTCAATCGCGCCGGCCACCACATCGGGGTAGACGTCTGCCAGTGTCACATGTTGGAAATGGTTGGCGAGTCGCAGCCCGATCGGCCCAGACCCGCAGCCGTAGTCGAGCGCTGTTAAGGCGCCGGCTTCAGGCGTGGCGTCCCTGATTGCGGCCGCGACGGCATCGGAGCGCGCTTGCGCCTGCGACTGGTTGAAGGCGGCTTGTTCGGGTGACAATTGCATTCCACCAGCCTACTGGCGGCTCGCAGGACGGCTCGCGGCTCACCACCCGACCTCGCCACATTAAAAACGATCATGCTTGTTACAATTCTTGAGTGGCCGTAGTACACACATTTTTGGCCGGCGACCGGCAGGTCGGCAAGACGACTGCGATCCGCCGCTTCCTTCAGCATTGCGGGCTGACGGCGGACGGCATCATGACTTACTGGCAGCACGACAACGAAGACGACCACCTATTTCTGGCGCCATACATGATGGTGGGACACCCAACGCAGCGACATCTCGTCGCCACGGGACGGCCGCCGGACGCGACCAAGGCCGTCCCCGTCTTTGAGACGGCCGGCGTGCAGATCCTCGGTACTTGCGGGCATGCTGACGTGATCGTGATGGACGAACTTGGCTCCCTGGAATCGGGTGCGCCCGCATTTCAAGAGGCGGTCATGCGGCGCATCATCGGGGACGTTCCGATCATCGGTGTGCTGAAACGCTCCTCTACCCCATTTCTCGACCAGCTTCGAGCCCACCCCAGCATCCAGACGCTGGAAGTGACACCTGCCA
>WQYR01000135.1 GCA_009781145.1 Propionibacteriaceae bacterium
CTCTCCAGATATTGACCGTCTGGTCTATACTTAAACCATGCAGTCAATATCTGATCGGGCAAAGCCGCTCACTCGAACCCAGCAGGCCCGCCGGAACGACATCATCCAAGCCGCCATCACAGTGCTCGACACGGACGGATTCGCCGCTGCCTCAGTGGACCGCATCGCCCAAGCGGCCCACGCGAGCAAAGCCACCGTCTTGTACCATTTCAGCACCAAGGAAGCTATATATGACCAAGTGGTGCGTGCCCTATACGAAACGGGCCGCGCCAACATGGTCGGCCCGCTGGATGCCGCCACCGCCACGTCTGGCAAAGCGATGCTGGCGACCTATCTGGACACCAACCTGCGCTTCATCGCCGCCCACAAGGCGCACGTCAACGCCGTCCACGAAATACTGCAAAATCGATTCGCCGCCTACGACCTGCCCGACGGGATAACGGAGCTTTCCAACTTGTTGGCGACCGCGCAACAAGCCGGCACACTCGGCGATTTCGACCCCACGGTGATGGCGTTCGCCATCCGCGCGGTCATCGACGGTTTCTCATTCCACGTTGGTCATGTCGATTTGGACCACGGTGTAGCTCAAATCATCGACCTGTTCACCAAAGCCACGAAGTGAGAGGAAACACCGAGGTGGACGAAACACCGACGCGTCGCATAATTGCTGCCAGTTGCCTGACCGGCGCATACATATTGCTGACCTGGGCAAGCGCGGTTGCCGCCACGATGGCCAATCACACCCATCCGTCACCGGCGAACCTCGAGACCAGCGTGCATGGAATCATCTTGGCGGGCGTTTCCATCCTGACGCTGGTGTTCACCATCCAATTGATTGGTCGACGGGCAAAATCCGATCTACGACTGCGGATCGTCTGCGGCATCATCTGCGTTGCCCTGGTCGTCACCGCCATAGTCTTGCCACTGCCGGTGTGGATGGTCCTCGGTCATATCGCCGGCGCCGTCTTGCTACTCGCCGTCACGATTATCTTGCTGCTTCGTCGCACAAGGACAGCGCCCCGTTAGGCTGACAACCAGCTAGTTTTCAGGTTGACGACCAGTCACTCGGCTTCATTGAAGAAGCCGAGTTCGGGGAGGATCTTGGTGGCGGTCGTGACGAAAAGCAGTGCAGTGTCGATGGCGTCCTGACGCCAGCAGCCGCTCAATCGTCGCTTCACCTTGCCTCCAACGAGACATCTACGTATCCTTCTCATCAACACATACGTCCACCAACGGCCGGGTGCGCAACTCAGCCGAGAGTCGGTCGGACGGATCATCCCACTGCTCATGCGTGCGCATCACGGGGTTCACCGCGATGCCCAACCGATGCTGAGCTCGGTCGCCCGCAGCATACAGGTCGACACGGTCGATGTTATCGCCGATCACCATGACGTCCACATCATTTGGCAAATGGCCTGGCTCACCAGCATAGCGGGCCGCCCATGAGCCGAAGACCAACACCCGATCTGCCCCAGGAACCAAGGCGAACTCCTCTGCCACCACCTGGCGAGGCCCGAACGCCAACTCCAGCAGACGCCCCAGCGCTTCGGCCACCGGGTGCCCCAGGTTCGCTCCAAGCATCCGGTTTCGCCCCAGCGTGGTCTGCGTGACCAAGCCAGACTCCACCAACCGCTCTGCCTCGCGGTGGACGGTTGGCACCGACGAGCCGACCCGTCGGGCCAGATCGGACAGACTGAATGTCTGACCAGGACGCAAATACAACCAAGTAAGAAGCTCGGCCTGGGCCTGACTACGAAAGATCGGCAGAAGAGGTGGCGCCTGAGTTCGCATAACTGAAATATATATTACGTTATATGAAAATTACAAGTCGGACGGACGCTACTTTTGAGGGATTTACTTCTTTTGCTCAAACATCGCCGCTAGCTGAGGTGGAAGCTCGAAGCCGCCGGCGCCCATTTGCGGGGCTGACGCCGGGCTGAATCCGAACGCCGCTCCGCTGGCTGCAGCCGGGGCCGGTGCCTCGTCTGCCTCGTCCGAGGCCGACTTGCCCGCCAACTGCTGGGCGCGCTTGGCCGGGTTGCCCGACAGTTTGGCGCCCTTCTTCGGCTTGGCCTTCGTCTTGCCACGCCCCAAACCCGGCATTCCGGGCATCCCGGCGAACAAGCCTGACGCGCTTTGCATCATCTTGCGTGCCTGAACGAAACGGTTGACTAGGTCGTTGACAGCCTTGACGGAAACTCCGGCGCCCCGGGCGATCCGGGCCCGTCGCGACCCATTCAGGATGCCCACATCGGCGCGCTCGGCCGGCGTCATTGAATAGATGATCGCCTCGATGTGGTCGACCTCGCGCTCGTCAAAGTTGTCCAGCGCGCCCTTCATCTGTGCCGCACCTGGCAGCATTCCAAACACCTTCGACAGCGGGCCAAGCTGCCGCACCTGCTGCATTTGCTGCAGGAAGTCGTCCAGGGTGAATTCGTTTTTGCCGCGCAACAACTTCTGCGTGGCTTTGCGTGTCTGCTCGGCGTCGAAGGTTCGCTCGGCCTGCTCGATCAGCGTCATGATGTCGCCCATGCCGAGGATGCGCGACGCCATGCGGTCAGGGTGGAACAGGTCGAAATCGTCCAGGCCCTCGCCGTTGGACGCGAACATAATCGGACGTCCCAGCACCTGGGCGACGGACAAGGCCGCGCCGCCACGGGCGTCGCCGTCCAGCTTCGTCAGGACGACCCCGTCAATGCCCACACCGTCCTCGAACGCACGGGCGGTGGTGACGGCGTCCTGGCCGACCATCGCGTCGACAACGAAAAGTGTCTCGTCAGGGTCGGTGGCGGCCTTGATGGCAGCCGCCTGCGCCATCATCGCCTCGTCCACGCCGAGACGTCCGGCTGTGTCGACGATGACGATGTCGAACATCTGGTTGCGGGCGAAATCGACCGAGTCACGGGCCACCTGCACCGGGTCGCCAGCACCATTGCCCGGTTGCGGCGCGAACACCTTCACGCCCGCCCGCTCGCCGACGATCTGCAACTGGGTGACGGCATTGGGCCGCTGCAAATCGGCTGCGACAAGCAGCGGCGCGTGCCCATTCTTCTTCAACCAAAGGCCCAGCTTGCCGGCCAGCGTTGTCTTGCCGGCGCCCTGCAGGCCCGCAAGCATTATGACGGTCGGCGGCGTCTTGGCGAACCGAACCAGCCGCGTCGCCCCGCCGAGGGTGGCGATCAGCTCCTCGTTGACGATCTTGACGATCTGCTGCGTCGGGTTCAGAGCCCCGGTCAGCTCGACCGTCGCCGCGCGTTCGCGTACCCGTCCGAGGAACGACGTCACCACATCGACGTTGACATCGGCCTCGAGAAGCGCGACGCGAATCTCGCGCAAGGCAGCGTCGATGTCGGCCTGGGTCAAATGCCCCTTGCCGCGCAGCGTCTTAAAGGCCTGCGCAAAGCGATCAGTCAAAGTGTCAAACACGCCACTCAGTGTACCGGCTCCGGAACACACGCAGCACGGTGTAACAGCTAGTGTGCTAGTGACTCATAATTGGCTTGTCAGTGAAGACGACGTCAGATGGGATGACTCGCGAGGCGGAGGAAGGAATCATCACTAGCCACCGAGGTAGCGCAGGACGGCCAGTACCCGGCGGTGATCGTCAGGCGACGTTGCCAGGTCGAGCTTTGTGAAGATAGACGCGATGTGTTTTTCGACAGCGCCTTGGGTCACCACCAACTGTGCCGCTATCGCGGTGTTTGACCTGCCCTGGGCCATCAGTGCCAGCACCTCGCGCTCACGCCCCGTCAGGCGATCCAGACCGACGCCACCCACGCTGACCTGCGCTATCACCTGCGGGTCGACCATCATGCCGCCGTGGGCTATGACGTCAAGCGCTGTCGCCACCGTCGCCAGGTCTTGTACCCGGTCTTTCAGCAGGTACCCCACCGCCCCCCGGCCCGAGCTCAGCAGCTCGCGGGCCGCATCCGCCTCGACCCACTGCGACAACACCAGCAGGCCGACGCCAGGGTGTGACGCGCGAATCGACACAGCCGCACGCAGCCCGTCGTCTGTGTGTGTCGGCGGCATGCGGACATCCGTCACCGCGATATCGGGGACGTGCTCGTCCACGGCCGCCACGAGGGACGGTGCATCACCCACCGCCGCAACCACGTCATGCCCAAGCTCCGCAAACAGGCGGACGAGCCCTTCGCGGAGCAGAACGCTGTCTTCGGCCACAACCAAACGCATGGACAGACGGTATCACGGCCCGGGGAAGGCCGGCTGATCGGCCCGACGCTTCCGCCCACTTGAGTATTCTGGGACAAAACCGTATCCACATGCTCCATCACACTCGAAGATGAGCAATCTCAGCAACTGGCTTCGACTTTGTCCCAATTTGGGTTGGGGAGGTCAGGCACTACGCCGACTGCAGTGGGAACACCGCAGTGATTTTCGTTCCTGGCTGGCCGCTGACGGTGAACTGACCATCCATGGCGGTGACGCGGTCGCGCAG
>WQYR01000136.1 GCA_009781145.1 Propionibacteriaceae bacterium
GTCCATTTAGACGGGTCTCCGGTTGGCTGGACGTCATGATGGGCATACAGGCACACCGTCGGCTGGCCTTCGGGCGCCGGGAACGACGCGATGACCGCCGGCTGACCCAGCGGGCCGCCTGGGGCGATCGGTTCGGTCACCACCTGGACGTTCGGGCAGCCGATCTCGCGCAGCCAAGCCGCTATCTGATCGGCGCTGGCCCGCACATCGGCGACATGTTCCGGCTGGGACGAGACGGACGGTATGGCAATCAATGCCTTGAGGTCGGCCAATGCATCTGGCAGGACGGCATCGACACGGGAAATCAGATCAGAAGTCATAAGTCAAGGCTAGTGCACTACTATCAATAATGGAGGTGCATGTGAGCAAGCGACAGATCCTTGCCAGGGTGCTGTACGTTTTGGCGGCTGGCTTTGTCCTGCTGTTTGCTGCGCTAAGTGCCAAGGATTGGCACACCTACCTGGCCCACCCCGAATGGAGCGCCCCCTACTATGCCTACGTTCTGATGCGGGGCATGACCTTGCTCACGCCGGCATTCATTCTGCTGGTCATCGGAGTGGTGTTCGACCGCGAGCCCAAGCCCTGATCACGGCCGTCGAACCTCGCTCAATCAGCGTCACCGGCAGCGGCAGGCTGCTTTGACGCGCTGGCCATCCATTGGTAGGTTTATGAGCAACTTTCGGAAGAAATTTGGGATATCAAAGAAAGATGTCATGACGATCAGGGAACCCACATCAATGTCTGCTGGTCTTGCCGTCGTTGTCACTGTCCGTTGGACCCGGTGCCATATCGCCTGAGTCACGTTTAGAAAGATGCCTATCATGCGAAAGAGCCGCATCATCACCCGTCCCCGCCTGCGTGCCACTATCACCGCTCTCGGTGTCGGTGCTTCACTTTTGATGGGGGCGGCCGCTGTGCAAGCCCACGCGGATCCACCCCAATCGCCGTTGGTGTTGACCACAGCGGTTGATGTGATGGACATGCCGGCCGCTGGACAAGACGTGAACTACACCTTCACGGTCACCAACAACGGCACCACCGACTTGACCGACTTGACCGTAGCAACCACCAACGACTTCTCCCACGTCGCGGCAGCCGCCACCTGCGCAACACAATCGTTGGCCATAGGCGCCTCAACAACCTGCCACATCACTTACACCGTGACCGACGACGATGTCGCAAGGGGCTACACGACAAGCACCACTATTGCATCCGGTACAGATCCTTCAGGTGCCACTGTAACGTCGGACCAGTCCGGTTTCCAGATCATTGGAAAAGGGACCTTGACGCTCGCCACGACAGCCGACCAAACAACGCTCGCGGTCGGCAAGACCATCACCTATATGTTCACCGTGTCAAACACAGGCACTGCCCCAATTACCAACTTGGCTGTGACGAATCTTAATTTCACCGGCCTCGGTACTCTGGCGGCCGCAGCATGCCCAGTGACCGACTTGCTGCCTGGCGCATCCACCACATGCAAAACCAGCTATTACTTCGCAACCAACGCAAACGCCCCTACCGGCAAACTGACCGTCACAAACTTCGCCCATGCCACCAACGGACCCGGCCCTTGCGGCCTCACGGGCCCTGCCGGCCCGGGCATCGGCCAACTCTGCGTCGTGACTTTCTACAACTCAAACCAAACCACCCTGACCATAGCGCCACCGCCGTTGGTGTTGACCTCATCGATTGATGCGACAGACCTACCGGCCGCTGGACAAGACGTGAACTACACCTTCATGGTCACCAACAACAGCACCACTGCCTTGACCGGCTTGACCGTAGCAACCACCAACAGCTTCTCCCACGTCGCGGCAGCCGCTACCTGCGCAACACAATCGTTGGCCGTAGGCGCCTCAACAACCTGCCACGCGACTTACACCGTGACCGCCGACGATATCACCAGAGGATATACAGTAAGTAATGCCACGGCCTCCGGAATCGACTCAACTGGTGCCACAATCGACTCGAACGAGGCCGGCTATCTAATCCAAGGCCTGCCCGTCTTGACACTCACCACGACGGCCGACAAGACCGCGCTGGTCGTCGGCCAGACGATCAACTATTCCTTTGCCGTCGCCAACACCGGCACCGCCCAAGTCACCGACCTAGTCATCCGGGGTGACGCTTTCACCGGAGCCGGCACCCTGCCGAAGCCGATATGTCTAGCGACAGATCTGATGCCAGGCGCATCCACGACATGCACCACCAGCTATGTCGTAACGTCGGCAGACCAAACCAGAGGAACACTCACTACCACCTCCACAGCCAACGCCACCAACGGACCCATCCCTTGCGGCCCCACGGGCCCTACGGGCAACATCTACGTCTGCCCGGGGCTAGATTACAACTCAAACCAATCCACCCTGACCATAGGGGCAGCCGCCGCCGGCCCAGCGATCGATACGGGTGGAATTGTTGACACATCGTCACCTCTGTGGCTTGTCGGCATGTTCCTAGCGATTAGCTCCTTTGCCTTCGCCGTAGGTGTACGCCACCGTTCCTGCTAACCATCGCCGGCCATCAGTGGGCGGGCGCACCCGTCGAACCTCGCTCAATCAGCGTCACCGGAAGTAGCAAGTTGCCCTCATTGGCTGAATGGCCGGCCAGCTCGTCCAAGACGATGCGGGCCGCGGCGCCGCCTTGCTCGGCGGGCCTCTGGGCCACCGTCGTCAGGCCGAAAGGTGCCGAAAGCGTGTGGTCGTCAATGCCTATCACCGAGATGTCCCCCGGCACAGCCATGCCATGGCGGTAGATCGACAGGGCCGCACCCATCGCCATCTCGTCGGACGCCGCGAAGACGGCCGTCGGGTATGGGCCGGGGCCGTCCAGAATCTCGTCCATGATGCTGCCCGAGGCTGCGGCCGTGAACCGTCCAAGCCGCACCCGGGACGGGTCGAGCGGTATGCCGGCCGCCTGCAGCGCGTCCTGGAAACCCTGCAGACGGTCCTTGGGCACGCGGGCGTTGAGGCGCAGTTCGGCCTCGGCGCCGCCGGAAAGGTGCAGTATGTCGCGATGCCCGAGATCGATCAGGTGTTGGGTCGCCAACCGCGCAGCGGCAACCTCGTCGATGCCGACGAAGCGAAGCCCCTCCACCGGGTTACCGACGACGATGGTGGGCAGCCCGGTGGCCCGCAGCTCGTCGCGTTCCTCCGCTGAAAAGTCGATGCACACCGCCACAACGGCGTCACCCCGGTGACGCAGCAGCGAGCGGTGGAACACGCGTTGACGCTCGGTACCGGTGTAGCCCAAGTCGAACAACGCCATGTCGTAGCTGGCCTTGCGTAGTTCGCGGTCGATGCCCTCAACCAGGGACGAGAAAAACCATGTGGCGAGCGCTGGTACAACCACGTTTACGGCCCGCGTCCGTCCTGTGGCGATGGCTGCAGCGGCGGCAGAAGGCACATAACCCAGATTGGCAGCCACGTTGCGCACAACCTCGGCGGTCGCCGGGTTGACGGTGGGCAGGCCACGCAATGCGCGTGAGACGGTCGAAACCGAGACTCCCGCGGCGTCTGCAACGTCTTTGATGTGTGGTGACATTATCTACCAGATGCCTAGGACTTATGTAATACTCTAGTCTGCCACGTTATCCCTTGGTAGCCCCCGCCAATAGCCCGCGGACGAAGAACCTTTGCAAGGCAAAAAAGACGATCAGTGGCACGATGATCGCCAGGAAAGTACCGGCCGACAACAAGTACCATTGCTGGCCATAACTGCCGGACAGATCGGTCAGAAGCTTGGTGATTGGCGCGTTCTGGCCGGAACTGAAAATAGTCGCCACCAGCAGGTCGTTCCAGACCCAGAGGAACTGGAAAATCGCATAGCTGGCGATTGTCGGCATGGCCAACGGCAGGGCGATCCTCAGAAGGATTTGGCCGTGCCCGGCGCCGTCAATCTTGGCTGCCTCCATGATGTCGGTCGGTATGGCCGCCAGCGAGTTGTGCAGCATGAACGTCGCCAACGGCAGGGCGCTGATCGTGTGGGTTATCCACACGGCCATAAACCCGTTGCTCAACGTGGTTGACGCCACCCCAGGGAAGATTTGCAGGCTGCCGATCGCCAAGCCACCGCCGTACAGTTTCAGCAACGGCACCAGCACCATCTGCAACGGCACCACCTGCATCGCAAACACCGCTATGAACAGCCAGTCGCGCCCTGGGAAGTCCAGCCAGGCGAACGCATAGGCCATCAGCAGCGCGATCGTTATCGGCAGAATAGCTGCCGGCAGCGTTATCGTCACCGAGTTCGACAACGCCTGAATCACGCTGATGCCCGACTTGAACTGCAAGGTTTGCGTGTAGTTACTCAGCGTCACACTCGGGTGGACGAAAAAATACCACCAGCCGTTGGTTTGGATGTCCGACGGCGGCCTGAAGCTCGACACGAACAAACCGAAGGTCGGCAGCGTCCAGATAGCTGCCAGAATCAAGGCGCCAGCCGTCGCGA
>WQYR01000137.1 GCA_009781145.1 Propionibacteriaceae bacterium
GTCTCGTTTCCTGGCAGAAGCCGCCAACTTGCGGCCGCCAGAATTGCCGCTGATGCCGGCCGTCTGGACGATGTGTGGCCGGTGGTCTTGGCCGTCGTCGCCGCGCAGGAAAGCCCGATGGCGGATGCTGTGGAAACAGCCATCAGCCTGGCAGGCGCCGACGAGGCGCGTCGCTCAGAGTTGGCGCAACTGTTGACCTCCATCGCCGCGTCCCCCGCCAAGCTCCGCTGGAGTGACAACGCGACCACAGCCCCGGTGACCGCATGGGACGGACTGGTCAAGTTGGGCGTCCCGGTTGAGGCCGCGACCGGCGCCGCCGTCCTCAAGCTATTGACTGCACTGGGCAAGAATGCTGGCTATGACATACGCAGCGTCGCCGTCCCAATTGCCTGTGAACTGGCGGTGGCGGTTGCCAACAGCGAGCCAGAGCAAGCCGACAGTATTGCCAGGAAACTGCAAGCGATCATCAACGCTGACACCCGGCTGCCAGTCATCAGCAACCCGGTCAAGTTAGACTGCGCCGTCCTCCCGGTGCTGCAAACAGCCTTGACTGCGATGCTGGGCGACTGAGGTCCCGGGGCGCATACCGCCGTCTGCTGAACTACGACGAACGTTGACGCAACTCCCGGATGCCGGTTGTGCCGGCCAGTACGGCGATCAAAAGCGCGGCGATCGGGTCGGCCGCCGTCCAGTGCAACAGTCCGGTGACGCCCAGACCAACCAAGCTCAACGCCGCTGTGGCTGCCCCGACCAAGCTGATCAGGGCGTCCGTTCGCAGTGCCCGACTGTTGGCCGCGGCGGCAATCCGCAGTTTCGCCACCGCCAGCACCGGAAGTGTCACCACAGAGACGGCCGCCACGATGATGCCCGCCATCATCGGCGACGCACCGTGCCCAGTCACAAGTCGAATGATCGACCCAACCGCCACACCAACGGCAACAATCAGCAAAGCCAGTGACGCGACCAGATGGGCGCGTTTCTCGACAATGTGACTGGGGCGTCCGCCATGAAGTTCGGCGTGGAACCGCCAGACCAACACTATCGACGACGCCATGTCAGCAAGGACGTCCGTCCCGGTGCCGACCAGCGATGTGCTGCCAGCCTTGACGCCAATGATGGCCGCGGCCGTGCCAGTCAGAAGACTCCACACCGCCGCCACATATGAAACGTTAAGCGCCGCACGCACGCCGCTTCCACCATCTGCCCTGATAACCAAACCAACCAAACTAGCTCTATGGCGCGGAGCTACCACGCCGACCGACAAGAATAAACAGTTTATCGCGGCGGCATTTTGGCCAACTCGGCTTGAACCTCGCCCACGGCCGTCGCTTTCATCAGGCCAACAATTTGCTGGGCGCTGTCCCATGCTTTGGTGTACATCTCACGGCCCTGCTCGTGGCCTTTGAAATGCTCGGCCAGAATCGCGTCCGCCTCAGCCTCGTGGCCTGGAGTGACGCGTGCCCGCACAAAGTCAAGAAAACTATCACCCATCGCTAGCCTGCTACTTGCTTCTCGACAGCAGTTGCCTGATGTGCAAGTTGAGTTCCTTGAAGGCGCTGCGCGGATTGATCTCGTCCAATGTCTCAATCAAACCAGCAATCTCTTGTTCGCTCAGATTCTCCTTGCGTCCCGTCAGTTGAATGGCCCGGTTGCCAACCACATAGGCCAGAATCTCGTCGCTGGACGCCCGCTCGGCAACCATTTGTCCGACAACGGTGCTCTTCGAGGCGAATTGAATGAAATCCTTGTTCATCAATGCGTAGTTCAGTTTTCCGCTCTCGTCGGAGTACCGGGCGATGAGCGCAGCGTATTCAGGCGAATCGACCATGTCGATCTTGTCAGCATCGGTATCAAGCACGTCCTCGGTGGGGGTGGTGTGCTCGGTGACGGTCACCTTGATCTTGCCACGTGCCGTGTAGGGCAACCCCGCGGTCAACTCGCGGGCTTCGAGGATAGCCTCGTTTGGGAACAGTTCTGTGTCGTACGGCCCGTATGGCGTTGCCTCGCCCGTCCGCCGGTCGATGGTGAACATGGCTGAGGCATCAACGTCCATGCGCTGTATCTTGATGCCGGAGCCGCCAGTGGCCAGCTTCTGCTTGTACGCGATCGCTGGGACGGCCGACAGTTCCATTGCCGTTGTCCTGATGATGTTCATTGATGTTCTCCTTGAAGTTCCTGGTCAGATAATCATATCGGGTCCGCTGCCCGGGCAACCCGAACCATCTCCGCCATCATGGCGTTCCCAACGCACACACAGCACGTCCGCGCTTGATCATTTACACGAAAATCCCCATTTTGGTACCCCGGTAATATGAAAAGACTACTCATATTAGGGGTCAGCAACCGGGGAAGGGTGGTACAGGTGACCATAGGTTTGAACTCCGAGATTACGGCAACCACGGCAAATCGCGGCCTGTCGTGTCAACTCGCCAACGACTTGATGGGCGGTCTGAGTGTTCTTCTGACCGGGCTGCCCAGATCGGGTCGTTCACACCTGGTGCGAGTGATCGCCGCGGAGCTGGCAGAGTTGGGGGCCAACGTCGTTTTCGTCCGTGGCAATCGCATGTTGGCCGAACGGCCGTTGGCGGCGCTGGCCATGGCCGACAAAAAGTTCGAGGCCAATCAGGCAACCCAGATGGGTTCGGCGCTTGAGCGGGCGGTCAAATCATTCGGAGCGCTGTTCGACCGTCCCAACAGTGTGCTCATCGTAGACGACGCCACCGAGCTGGATCGTCTGAGTGTTGGCGTCATCGTCGATGTCCGTGCACAGAAATCCATGTCGATGCTTTTGGTCGGTGAGCAGGACATCATCCGGGACGAGGTGTTGACGACGTTGGTGACGGCGTCACAGCCCGGGGCGACCGTGACGCTGAAAGGGCTGACTTTTGAGGACGTCACCCAATTGACAAATTGCCTGCTGGGTGGGCCCGTCGAGACTAACACCATCTCGCAGATCGCCATTCTGTCTGGTGGGCTGCCCGGGTTGATTGAGAACATCGTCCAACTGGCCCGTCGTAACGGCCGTCTCGAGCAGCGAAACGGCCAGTGGGTTGCCGCCGGTGACCTTTGGGACCCCGCCTTGCAGTTTTCACTCGTGCCGTTCACCCGTGGCCTGGACCCGGAGGACTTGGACTGCCTGTCCCACCTGGCCTATGCCGAGGGCATCACCCGTGCCGAGGCGGAGGAAATGGTAGGCGCCGCCCAGGTTGCCAAGCTTGCCCAGCGGGGGGTGCTACATGTTGACGAGGGTGTCGCCATCGCCGGCGTCCATGTCTTCCCCGTCGCCTTGGCTGAGTCGTTGCGGTGCGGTCGCGGCACGGTCGATCCGGGCGCCGATCGCGTGCAGTCGTCGGCCATCAGTATGGGGCACTGGCCCGTGCGCCAGGCCGCGCTGGAAGCGACGGCTGTTGCCAACAGGATCAGGACGACCTGGCGAACTGAACTCAATCAGCAATGGGCTCACTGGACCGACGACCAGACGAGCGACACCGCCGTCCCCCTGCTGTATGCGCTATTTTCCGCAGGCGGCGACGATGATAGGATCGCCACCGTCTTGGCGAAGACCAGGCGTGGCAGCGACCAGGATGCCTTTTCCGAGTTCTCCTTCCTGGCGGCCGGGTACCGCGCCATCTGGCAGCATGACCTGCCCGGTGCGCTAGCCGATCTGGATCGCCTGCGAACCGACTTCCCCAAGACGGATTCATATGTGCGCGGTCAGCAGGCCTACCTGCGATTCTTGTGTGACCGTGTGCCCGAACCGGCCGCTCTCGAACAGCGCGCAACCGACGCCAGCGCCTCGCAACTGCTGCTGGTGGCGCGGGCGGCATCCATGATCGCCCAGGGACGGACGAAGGACGCAGCCGAACAGTTGGCGATGATTTACCCACGTCAAGAGAACATGAAAGTCCACAAGCAAATTCTGGACGCTCTCGTACTCGTCACTGGTGACGATGTGGCGGGCGGGGTCGAGATCGCAGTCAAGCGGCTGTGGGAAAGTGTGGCGAACCTTGACGCGCACTCAATACCTGGATACGCCTACGTTGCGTCACTGGGCATGTACACCCTTGGCCGTTTCGACGAGATCGAGGCGATTTTGGAGTTGACGTATAGGTTGGGCGACTCCTGCATTTTCCAAAGCTGCTACAAGGCCGGTCTGTTCATGATCGGGTCTTTCGTGGCCGGTTGGCAGGGACGCGCCGAGTATGTGCACAGCCTTGTGGATTACGCCAAGGCACTGAATCTGGGCACCGGGCCTTTCCCGGGGATGTTCGGCGGTCATGATATCTCTTTCAGCCCGCTAACCTGTGGTGACAAGGTGTGGGACGCGGTCGACGACCTGCTTGATCGCGGCTTCCTGATGCCGGCCGTCTATTTGGCGATGGCCACAGTGCGGCCTGGCGATAGCAAAGAGCGGGCGGCGTCGCTGATCGGTCAGGCCTTGAACTCGCA
>WQYR01000138.1 GCA_009781145.1 Propionibacteriaceae bacterium
CCGTCCGTCTTCTTGTTGATGGGGTAGGCCAAGCGGCGCCGGCCCATGATGTCGGTGGCGTCAACGGTACCCTTGGCATCGGTGATGACTTTGGAATACTTGTCAATGATTGGCTGGATCTGGCGTTCATCGACATCCGGGTCGATTATCGCCATGACCTCATACTGACGCATGGAATCTCCTTCGGTCTAGCGGCTACGGGTCGATCCCGCGGCAGGAGTTCTGGTCTTCGGCGAGGACGCCAACAGACCATCGGGCAATATTACCGGATCGGATCAACCAGGTGAAATCAGACGATGGCACGAGGCGCTAGGACGTCCGTCTTGCGTCTTGGCACCGTGGTATGGGAAGCCCCTCTCATGCTTCTGAAGGCTGACCAGCAACCGTAATCTCGATAGCAGACAGGCACTAGTGCCGTCTGGGGTGTGTTCCCCACCCCCATAGTCGGCTCGGTCAGCATTACCTGCCTCAGCGGAGGAGACCCGAGCAAGTGGACCAGGCCGGCATTGCGAGGCCTCGCCGCCCCCCGAGCGAGGCCTCGCTTGTTTTCCAGGTGTTGGACTGCTCGTTGGTGACGTTTGGTGCGGTGTAGGTTGGTGCCATGGCGGACGTGTTGCGCGTTGAAGATGGGCATTGGGACGGTTTGAGCCGTCTATTGGCTGACCTGTCTGATGATTGTGCGCAGACCCTGGTTGATGCTGATGCGTCAGGCGGGGTGACCAGGGCCACACCGGGTGCCATCTCGGCAGCGGCCGCGCAGGTGGCAACTGACCGCTATCTGGATCGGAAACGCCAACTAGCTGCAGCCTTGCAGGACCGTTCCGAGACTGCGACGCGGACCGCCCGCATGTTTGATGAAGCCGATGACCAGGCCGCGCAAGGGTTTGAGCAGGTCTCGGGCCTGTTGCCCAAGTCGACGCAGTTTGGTGGTGCGGGCTTGGTGTTTGGTACATCTGGTGACTCTAGTGCCGCATGGGCGCGAGTGGCTGAGCGGCTTGGGGGTGGGGTGTGACAACTTGGTCTCAGCTTGTGGCGTGGCGATCGGAGTTGCTCTATGGTGTGGCTGATCGTTGGAAGTTCGCCCGCGACCTGGATCTTTCGGTGGCCAAGCGGCTTCAGACGCGGCTTGACCACTGGTCAGAGGATTCAGAGGGTGATACTTCGTGGGCGGCGTACATGGATTTGGCAAGTCATGTGGCTCAGGCGAACCTGTTCGCGAACTATGCTGCTGGTGTCCAGTTGGCGTATGTGATGTTTGCCGGCGGGGTTGACCTGGTGAGGCCGTTGGTTGAGGACGCTCTTGCCGTGGCCGCCGAGTTCGGGGCTACGATCAATGATGATGGCAGTGTGTCTGTGCCGTATGTGGAGACATACTCGCCGACGTTGTCACCGCAGGACTATCAGCAGGCGCGGATTGCGGCGGTGACTCCGAAGGTTCAACTGGCGTTTGCTGAGGCTTCCAGGGTGGATCAGGAGTTCCAGAAAGCGCTAAACGATGTCAAGTTCGGCGATGGCACAACTGATCCGTTTGGGGTGCCAAATGTTGAGCCATGGACTGACCTTGACGAGAGGGTTGCTGCTGATGATCCCTTGACGCCGGGAGAGAATCGGCAGGGCACGCTTGGTGACTGCTGGTTGATCGCGATGATCAATGCGATGATGGAGACCCCTCAGGGTCGCCAGAAGTTGCGTGACGGTGTCACCTGGGATCCTGGTGCGAAGGGTTACCAGGTTGTGATTTACCGTGACGGCCAGCCTGTGACGGTGTTGGTGAAAAATCCAGTGGAAAACGGTGTGGCGATCAACGCGGGCACGTCGTCCGGTCCGGGCATCGCGTCGTTGTATGAGGCGGCCGTGAATCATGAGTACACGCATGAGTATTTGGCCAGCGGGACAGCCCGGCAGGCGATAGAGATCATGACCAACCAGGGCCCGGTGTCACATTTTCGTCATGTGGCTGATGCGGCAGTAGCGTCTGGAGGTTCGGCCAGCGGCTCCTTCTCGATCGCGTCCACGCCCAGAACCTACCCGGACGGCAGCCGCGGCATTTCAGTTCAGGCGACAGGGGACCCTGGGTCTGGCATGAGCACAGTGACGGTTACGATCGGCGCGGGACATGGTTATGAGGTGGTTGACATCAAGGACGGCATGATCGGGCTTAGAAACCCGTGGGGTCTCAACAACCGGTGGGACGGACCAGCCCAGAATGCGGCGGGTGTGTTTTACATCAGCACTACAGACTTCGACCGCGCAATAACTGAAGTGACCACCACCCAGAGCTAGGGGAACTTGAGAAAGGAAAAATGTGAAGCATTATGAAACACTTGATGCCCACTGCTGGCGCCCACAGCGCGGGAAGCCTGCGATGGGTGCTGTCTCGCCATCACCAATTGGCGTTAGCATTGACGGCGCTGTTACTGGCAGCCAGCTGGGGGTGTTCAACTATGCCTAGTGCCCAACCCAGTTATCCACCAGCCGACCACGTCATTGAGGCGACCGCGTCCATACCACCGGATGTGGTAACGCGGGGCAAATTGGTGCAGGTTGAGGTGGACGGCCAACTCTTCGAGGGGAATGTTGATGTGCAGCTGGTTGGTGTTGCGGAGGATATGAATGGCGAGCCCGTGGCGATGGTCGGGATTGACTCACAGGACCCGACGAACCCTGTCAGGATATATCCGCTTCATCTGGGCGAGACCGTCCTCGTGGACAAAATGGCAAACCTCACGCTGGTGTCATTCGACAGGGTGGGCACTCGATCCCAGGCCGTCACATTCCTGTTCGCGTGGGCCTGACCAGGCTCTCTTAGGTGGACACGCAAGGAGTCACATGGTGAAGTGCCGTCAGTTCGGTCAGCTATGTTGGGAGCAGCCTGTTCGGGCAGGGCGTGGCCTGATTGCCTCCCTACTTACGGTGCTGCTTCTGACAGTCAGCTTGGGAGGGTGTTCAACTATCCCTAGCGTCCAACCCAGTTACACACCAGTCGACCATGTCATTGAGGCGACTGCGTCCATACCACCGGACGTGTTGACGAAAGGCAAGCTCGTTCAAGTAGATGTTGGCGGCCAGCTGTGGGAACTGAACGTCGGCATGCCGCTGTTGGGTGTCGGCCTCGATGCGGATGGCCCCGTCGCTTTCATACTGGTCGCCCGCACGAGTGGCGAAGCCGGCACCGAGTGCCCTATCCACCTGGGTGAGACAGTTGCGCTGAATGATTGGGCGAGTGTCACACTGGTGTCCTTCGACAACAAAGAAGACGGAGTCCAGGCCGTCACCTTTTTGTTCACGGGATAGATTCAGTCGATCGAACTCCAACATGGTGAACCAGCGAGTAGATATCCGGATGCCCGGTCGGTCTGTGTTCTTGACGCGTACGGTCAGTCGCCTAAGTGCGGCGGCGCTGATCGCTTCGCTGTTGGTTGGCCTTGCGGGATGCGCGATGCTCGGTAAGCCTGTCATTGAGGCGACTGCGTCGATAGCGCCCGATGTTTTGGCGAAAGGCAAGCTCATCCAAGTCGGCATTGGTGGCCAGCTTTTGGAAGACAACATCAGCATTCCGGTGGCTGGTATCGAGAAGGATGACGCTGGCCAACCTGTGGTGATGGTCGGGATTGACTCGCCGGAATCGACGAGCCCTGGCAGGATATACCCGCTTCATCTGGGCGAGACCGTCCTCGTGGACAAAATGGTAAACCTCACGCTCGTGTCATTCGACAGGGTGGGCACTCGGTCCCAGGCAGTCACATTCTTGTTCGCGTGGGCCTGACCAGGCTCTCTTCGGTGGACACCAATGAATCATCAGGCGAGGTGGAGTTCTGACGGCTCCGTTCCGGGCAGGTCTGGCTCACCTGTTCGCGTGACCATTCGTGCCTTCGTCTACGGTGAAACCCCACCAAAACGTTACTGTTGGAACATGCCGACACGTTTGGGTGCGGTCTTACCTCCAAAACGGCGTTGTTCGGCTACAAAGCGTCACTTTTTCGTCCTCGGACGTCACCGACCGGACGTTTATGTGCGGGTTTGCCCAAAGACGGCCGGCTAGTGCTCGCGTAGCCATTCGATGTCGGTCGCCCAGGCCTTCGCCGGGCCAGGGGTCTCGACGACGGCTGGCGCGTCGGCCTGCCTTACAACAGCGGCGATGAGGGACGGGTCGATCTGGCCTTGGCCGATGTTGGCATGACGGTCGGCGCCCGAGCCCGCAGCGTCCCTTGAATCGTTGGCGTGAACGAGATCGATTCGTCCGGTGATGGCTCGCAGGTCATCGACGACGGTGGCCAGGTCAAGCCCTGCGCAGAAGGCATGGCACGTGTCCAGGCACACGCCGACATTGCCGTCATCGTCCGCCGACGCCACACCGGCCCACAGGCGTCGCCAGGCGTCAAGGGTGCGGGCCATGGCGAAGTTCCCGCCAGCGGTGTTCTCAATGAACAGCGGCACGGCGAACTC
>WQYR01000139.1 GCA_009781145.1 Propionibacteriaceae bacterium
CGGGCTGACGGCGGTGAAGGGGCAGGGCGCCTATGTGGCGGCCAAGCACGGCGTCGTGGGGCTCACCCGGCAGGCCGCGATGGAATACGTCCGCGACAATATTCGCGTCAACGCCGTCGCCCCCGGCTTGGTGGCCACGCCGCAGTTCATGTCGTTCCCGGAGAAGGACCGCGCCATGTACGAAGCGGCCCAGCCAAATGGACGGGCCGCCCGCCCAGAGGAGATCGCCAACGTCATGGCGTGGCTGTTGTCGGACCAGGCGTCGATCATCTCGGGTGACGTGGTCTTGGCAGACGGCACGGCGATGCTCAAATAACGCCGCTGGCGCTCGTCAGTCGAGACCATCCATCAGGATCACATCATGGGCCTGGATGACCCGGTCATGCGGATGCGATTGCGGCAGGTTCTGATCGCGATCACGCCCGTGAGGATGGCAAGGACGAACAGCGCCATTGGGATAGCGGGGTTGATCGGCGAGTCGGTGAGCGTGCCGCCGGTTGAGACTTGAGGTCCTGTCGGTGAAGCTTGGGGTGTCGGCGTAACTTGGGGTCCTGTCGGGGTCCGATCGAAGCGCAGTGTTATGGGGCTTGGCGCGGCATCACCCATAGGCCCACCGGCCACAAGTACGGGCATGGGTTGCCCGTCCACCCAGATCTGCATCTGGTGCGGCCCGGCCTGGGCCGAAGTGAACCTCAAGGTGGCTATCCCGCTTGTGGTGCTGATCGCTGGCGTCAGAATCGTCAATGCCTGGTCGCCGGTGGTAGCCGTCGCGGTGAAAGCCGTCGGCTTGACCGCTGGGCTACCGGTGCCGTCGAGTTGTGTCACAGTCACCACATCGGTGTCGACACCGTCGGCGGCCGCCGCGTCACTGGTCACCGCCAGGGCGTATTGAACGGCTCCATTGATGGTAAAGGTAATGCTGGCCGGCGCAGACCGTGTTCCGCCGACCACGGCGGCTACTGTCACGGTGTAGGTGATGGGACCTTTGGCCCACTGCCCAGTGTGCACCCCGCACATCCAGGCTCCCGCGGAGTCTGCCGTGACTGTCAATTGACGCGCCCCAGTTGACACCAAGACGGTGGCACCAGGAGCGGCATCGCCGCGCAAGAAAATCACGGCGGAGGAACCATTAGCAGCGACCACCTGGCCTGGCGTTGGTGTGGTAATCGTGGGTGCGGCGGGACCTGGATCGGTCACTGTGAAAGACGAGGTGACTTCGCCCCATTGGCAAGCGGATGAGGAGCAATCGGCAGCCTTCACATGAAGCTTATGGGCGCCGCCGACGACGGACTGGCCCAAAGCACACGCCCAGTGCCCGGAGGTATCCGTCGTAGCCAAGCACGCCCCAGGGAGAAGGGTGTAGGGCTGATCGTCGTCGACGTTCACTGTGACTGCTTGCCCAGCCACCGGCGCGCCGGTGGCATCGGTCAACGTCCCACTGATGGTCGGCGTGCCGTTCGGCACGCTGCCGCCGTCGGCCAGGTCAACGCTGATCGTCCACGCGGCCGGAGTGGCTGCCTGCACCAAGCTGATCTCACCAAAGTGGGCCAAATGGCTCGTCTGGTCGATCACCAGCACACATAGGTAGGTCGTGGTGGAGGTGCTACTCCACTTGAGCTCAGCTAGGTACGACACGGTACCCGCCCCAGTGCCCGTCACCGGCGACAAGCCGGTGTTGTCCACCGTTGTCCCGCTGCGCGCGCCAGCGCAAGTCTGGTGGCCGAGCAGTTGCCAGCTCTGGGCAGACGCTGGAATGGGAACATCGACGGTGCCCCCAACCGATGGCACAGAAACACTGCCCCAATCCTGTGGTGTGGTATCAACCGGCAAACAGGCCTGGTAGTCGTCACTCCACGACGTTGTGACCGCGGGGCAACTCGCCGGCGAGGCCGTCAGATACAAGTCGGCAGCGCCAAGGTACTTCTTGAAGATCGCCACTTGCGGCCAGTATTGAACAAATGGGATGGACGTACCATTGATGTTGGCCGCACTGGATGTGAAGCTGAACGGCTGGTTGGGATTATCCAGATATGCCTGCGCCAACGTATCCGAGCCAGACTCCAACTGGATCATGCCCGCCACATAGGCGCCGTTGGTGAATAGGTCGGCTGGTGTCAGATCGGCCCCAGTGTCCAGCCGAATGTTCAGTGCATCGCTTGCCTCCGTGGCATCCCCCCCAAGGAGCGGACGGGCCACCAGTGCCGTTTGCAGCGACAGCACATTGGAGAAGTTCGCCCCAACACTTGCCGTCACCTCTTCTGCATTGGACGGCTCGTCTGCAGGCGAACCTGGCGAGGCGTCGCAGACCACACCCGTCAGACCGGCCATAGCATCCTGTTTGGCCCGGAAGCGGGCGTTGATTTCGTCTTGTAGCGCCTGATCGGCCAAGCCAGCCACAGTCAGACGGGTCACCGCGATGCAGCCTCCACTTGCGAAAACAATCTCAGTGGTCGCGGTAATCGTCAGGGGATTGACCGGTGCAACCTCGTTCAGACTGGTCAGACCGTTTGGGTCGGGTGGTGTCGGGGGTGGCAAAGGGATCGAGGTATCGACTGGCACATAGCCGGCATCCATGGCCGCTTGCTGGCCGTCGGTGCCCAACATGGCGTTCTTCAACTGCTGCACCGGGTTGCCCGCCACGTCGTCGGCTTGGTTGATGACGATGTAATAGGCCGTGTGCAGCGGATAGTCACCAGACCGGATGGACTGCGCACTGGGCGTAACACCATTGACGCCCAACAGCTTGATCTTGCTCAATTGAGGATTGGCGGCTAGGTCACCGTACATCTGAGTGACGTAGTAATAGTACGAGTAACCCAGCGACCCGGCGCCTCCATTGAAGCTGGCCGTCACCGCTGAAACCAGCCGACCCATTGTGTCCGTGATCCAACTGGCAGGCGCTAGCATCAGCGGGGTGCCCCGCATCACGAGGTCCTCCATGCCGGTCTGCGAACCGGAGTTTTCAGGCCGCTGGTACGCCGTGATCGGCCCAGCCGGTCCGCCAACCTGGCTCCAGTCGGTAATCTTGCCCGAATAGATGGCCCGGATTTGGTCGACCGTCAACGAGGTCACCGGGTTGTCCGCATTTGTCAAGAAAACGAAACCCTCATCAACCACTGGAATGACCTCAAGCGTGACGCCGGCCGCCGCTGCGGCCGCCAACTCGTCAGCCGATGGGCTGGTCACCAGAATCAGGTCCGCATCTCCGTTGATCAGGTTGTGGTAGGCGTTGTCGGTGGTGTTGAAAGCAGGGTCGGGTTGCGTCAAGTTCTGACCTGTGAACAAGTTCTGGAAGGCCACGCCCAGCGGGATCGTCGCCGTTGAGCCGTCCACTATCGGGTAGGTAGCGGGTGTGAACGGCGTTTCGGCCTGAGCACTTGGCGCGGAGAGCCAGGCGCCAAGCCCTGCCACACCACACGAAAGAGCCGTCAAGAGCGAAAACAATCGCGAATGCCGGTGCGACATGAAAACACCGCCTTTCCCGGAACCCCCCCTTGAACCAAAACGATAGCACTCTGGCAACGCGGGACAATGCCTGCCCAACGTGCGGCTTTTTGGATTGTTAGTCGAGGCCGTCCATCAGGGCTTGCTCGCGGCGCCTTTGCGCCATCACATCGGAGCGTAGCTCACCGGCCAGGTAGACCGAACCCAGCACCAGGACGCCGGCCTGGTCGCCTGACGCCTTCGCCAGACGGCGGGCCTGCTCAAGCGCTGCCATCGCATCGTCGGCCTGGATGACGCGATCATGACCGAAGGCGTCGCCGGCCAACTCGGCCAACTCGTCCACCGGCATCACCCGCGGGCTGTTATGAGCCTGCGTCACCACCAGCGTGGAGACCACCGGTTCCAGCAGTTCCAGTACCTGCGGCACCTGCTTGTCACTCATCATGCCCAGCACACCGATGACGGGCGCGAACTGGAAGGCCTCCTCCTCGGCGGCCAGCGTTGCGGCCACCGCCTGCGGGTTGTGGGCAGTATCAAGGACGACCGGCGGGTCGCTGTCGATCAATTCCAGACGGGCCGGCGCCTGCACGGCGTCGAAGCCGGCCTGCAGCACCTCGGGGCTAAGCGGACGCCCCAGCAGCGCTTCAGCCGCCGCTGCGGCCAACGCCGCGTTGCGGGCCATGTGCTCACCGTGCAGAGGCAGGAACAACTCGCCGACCGGGCCGTCCCCCGTCATGACCCTGATAACCTGGCCACCCGCCCCCGGTTGACGGTCGATTAACCCGAAATCCTCGCCCTCTCGAACCATCGTCGCACCCACTTCCAGGCAGCGGCGCACCAGAACCTCGGCGGCTGACGACTGCTGAGCCGCCAACACGGCCACGGCACCTGCCTTGATGATGCCTGACTTCTCGCCGGCGATCTCCGCGATGGTATCGCCCAGGTACTGCATGTGATCCAGCCCAATGGGCGCTATGACGGCCACGCTGGCATCGGCCAC
>WQYR01000140.1 GCA_009781145.1 Propionibacteriaceae bacterium
AACCATCGGTGATCGGAATGTGCCGGCAGCCTGTTCTCGGCGAAAAACGTCGGATCCGAGAGACGTCCAAATGGCGATGTCATTTGAGGTTCTTTCTGCTATTTGACGGCGCCAACGATACCGTTGGCGAAGCTCCTCTGAAGCACCAGGAAGATGATCATGGTCGGCAGCGAAGCGATCAGGACAGCGAGCATAAGCACGCCGTAATCGATGACGTAGCCGGCCCTGAAGTTGGACACCAGCATGGTCATTGTTTGTTCAGAGTTGTTGATGATTATGACCCGTGGCCACAAGAAGTTGTTCCAGGCGGCCATGAACGTGATGACGGCGGCCGCAGCATATGTTGAGCGCATTGTCGGAATGAAGATGCGCAGGAAGATCGACAACTCACTCAAACCGTCAACCCGCGCGGCTTCCAGCATTTCATGCGGGAAGGACCGAGCCGACTGCCGGAACAGCAGAATCAGGAAAGGCGTTGCGATCGCAGGCAGGACCACCGAAAGGGTGGTCGGGAAACCGAACTGGCTGAACATCCGAAACAGCGGGATCATCGTGGCCGCAAACGGAATCATCATGGCAAGCAGGATGATGTTCATCACGACGTCCTTGCCTTTGGAGTGATAGACCTCGAAACCGTAACCGGCAATCGAACAGAAGATCAGCGCTCCGATGGTGGTCAGAACAGCGTTCACAGACGAGTGGTAGAGAGCGCTCAATAGTGGTTGTTGCCCCATCAGCGCATGCAGATTGTTGAGCAGATTCGTGCCAGGCAACAGCCGAGACCCCAGCACCTGGGCACTTGTGTTGGTTGCGCTGACGATCATGAAGAACAGCGGGAACACCGAAAGCACTGACGCGATCGTCAAGAAGATGTAGAGCGGCGCCCGGCGCAAGACCTTAATCACGGCGATCACCGACCTTCATCTGGATGGCCGCAAGTATTGCCACCATGATGAGGATGGCGTATGACACGGCCGAACCGTAACCGATATTTGGGTTGTTCTGGAATGACAACTGGTAAAGATAGTGCGACATGGTCATGGACGTGTTGGCCGGCCCGCCTTGCGTCAGGTTCCACGATTCGTCGAAAAGCTGTAATGTGCCGTTCGTCGACATTATCGCCGTCAAAAGGATCATCGGTTTCAGTTGCGGCACTGTGACAAAGAAGAACGTCTTAACGGGCCCAGCCCCGTCCAACTTGGCCGCCTCGAAGGTCGAGTAGTCGATGTTTTGCAGGCCAGCCAAGAAGAAAACCATGTTGTAGCCGGTCCAGCGCCACAGCAGGCCGAGGATTATCACCATGCGGGCAGTGGCAGTGTTTCCCAGCCAGTTGACTGGGGAATGCGTGAGGTGCAGTGCCATGAATGCATCGCTGACAGCCCCATTGGTTGCAAACAAGGTACGGAAAACGAAGGCGTACGAAACAAGCGAAACTGCACATGGCAGGAAAATGGCCGTGCGCCAGAGGCCACGGAACTTAAGGGTTCTGTCGTTGAGAATGGTTGCCAGGATCATCGCCAGCACCAGCATTATTGGCACCTGAATAATCAGGTAGACGAAGGTGTTGGTTATCGTCATCTTGAAGGTGGGGTCCTGGAACAGCCGCGCGAAGTTGTACCAAAGCGGGTTGGCCCAGTGCAGCACAGTTCCCTTGCCGGTGTGGAAGGACAAGATGAGAGCCTGGATCATTGGGTAGAAGTTCATCCAGGCAATCAGCAGCGCCGCCGGAATCAGAAACACCCACCCTGTCAGGCTTTGACGCTTTTCAAGGCCAAAACTCCGCCGCTTCACAGAGTCGCCAGAAAGCTTCATGATTGGCATCGTTGACATATCGTCTTCTAGTTTGACTTGGCCGGTGGGGGCCAGGCGAACCCGGCCCCCGCACAGCTAATCGTTACTGCATGGCGAATTCGACGGTCTGCTGGGCTTGCTGCAGGGCCGTCGTCTCGTCCGTGCCGCCGAGGATTTGGGTGATAGCCGCGCTGACGGCATCCCGGGCCTCGTAGTAGTACGGCGAGGTGTTGTTGCTTGGCACCTTCGACGCATAATCGACGATCTTCGTGTAGATCGCGTCGTTGTTGAAGAAGGGCTGCGGTTGCGCGTAAACGCTCGACTGAGCGGCAGGAATCCAGTTGGCCAGTGCGCCCGAGGACGGCAGGATGGTGTCGTAGAAGTCCGTCGAACCGGCGAATGTCGACTTCAGGAAGTCTGCTGCCAGAGCATAGTTCGGGCTGGACGCGCTGATAGCCCAGGACGAGCCACCATTGGCGGAGTAGTGCGTCGCACCTGAAACTCCATCAAGAGCCGGCATGTCGGTCAAATCCCACTTGCCGGATTGGTCTTTGGCGCTCTGAATTGAACCGAGGATCCAGCAGCCATTGATCGTGCCTGCAACATCGCCGTTCACGAAGCTGGCGACATATTCATCCCAGGAATTGACCTCGGTGTAAACACCAGCCTGAACCATTTGCTTATAAACGTCAATGGTGCTGATCAGTGCCTGGTTGCCAGCGATGGCTGGCTTTCCGCTGGCGTCGAACAAGCTGGCGCCGGACGACTGCAGCATCATCATGATCATGTCGGACGAGTTGGCCTGACCAGACAGCAACGGCTTGCCCGTCTTCGCCAATACATCCTTTGCTTTCGTAATGAAGTCTGACCATGTGATGTCGGTGAAATCGCTCAATGAGTAACCGGCCTGTTGCAGAACGTCCGTGCGGTAGGCGGCGATGACGGCACCGTTATCGAAGGGCAGGCCCCAGTTCTTACCATCAACAGTCGAGTAGTTGACCACCGACTGCGGGTACTGCGAGAAGTCGATACCTGACTGCGAATAGTCGGCGAAAAGCTGCGGATAGTTGGTGACGTTCTTCTGGAAGGCGTTATTTTGCACCAAGAAGATGTCGGGCAGTTGATCGAGTTGGTTGGACTGCGCGATGGTCGTCATCTTGGTCTGGATGTCGTCCCAAGAGACTTCTTGCACATCGAGGGTGAAGTCAGGATGATCCTTCTGATAGATCTTGGCTGCTTCATTCATGGCGTAGATGTTGAACGTTGGGTCCCACGTCCACACCGTCAGGTGGTTGCCCGTGGTACTGCTGGCCGTGTCCGAGGTGGCTGGGGTGGTAGTGCCGCCGCCGCTACTGGTGGAGCACGCCCCCAATCCGAGGCTCAGGACCGCCGCAACCGAGACGGCGATCCCTTTGGTCAGTTTCTTCATTTCTTTCCTTTCGATCCTCGATGACGGTCGCCGCCATCGGCTATGACACGCCGGTCGGTCCGGCGGGTTTTGATTTCGTATTGGAGTAAGACGTTGTTTTGTTCGTGACCGGCAATTCGTGCGAGCACCATCTCGCAGGCGCGGGCGCCCAGTTCCAGGGCGTCTATGTGAACCACCGGCACCTCCGGGGTCAAGGCTTCAAGCATCGGGCTGTCATAAAACGACGCCACGCGGACGTCATGGCCGTCAACTCCCAGGCGGCCGGCCTGCAGGTTGTTTTCCAGGTGGCCGCAGATCATGTCGTCCTCGCAGAAGAACAGATCGACGCCCCTTTCGCGCAACTGTGTGAATGCGGCAAGGACGGACTTCTCGTCCACGGCGCCCCAGACAATCGGGGCGTCTCCAGCGGCGTCCTGAAATCCACGCGCACGAGCTCGCGACACCATGTGCGACCGAGCGCCGGCGATCAGCCCCGGCTTGCCTTGCCATAGCTCCAACAGCATTCCCGTCAGCTCCCGGCAGGCGGCACGATGGTCGTGATCGACCTGAAGAACGCTTCGCTGGGGGGTTGTTCCGATCAGCACGAAAGGCAAGCCCGTCTTTTCAAGATGATCGAGCATCGGCGAGCCAACCAGGTTTCGCGAGACGATGACGCCGTCAACCTTCTGGCTGGCGACCACCCGGTCGACATCGGAGACTGTGTTATTGACGACGAGAATGTCATAACCATTCGGATGTGCCGCTGTACGGGCCCCAACCAAGCATTGCAGGAAGAAGGGCAACTGGATCAGGTCTCGGTCGTCTGGCACGGTGAACGCCAGGTTCATCGTCTTACGGTGGCTGAGACTTTGCGCGATGGTGTTGGGGTGAAAGTTGTGGGCGGCCATGTAGTCGAGCACCATCTGACGAGTGGCCGGGGCGATCCGTCCGTTGCCCGTGATGGCGCGAGATACCGTGCCCTTGGAGATTCCCAAGGCCAGCGCCACCTCGTTGATGTTCACGCCTTCTCCTGTTCCCGTCTGAATCCGCCGACATCACTTCCCCGTCATCCTGCGCAAGCGAAGCGCCGTCGCAGGATCTGCCTCGATGCTGCGCGCTTCTTTGCGTAACCGGTTACACAAAGTGTATGCGCCGCCGCCACAAGGTTGTCAACTTCAAAAACTGAATGTTGCCGAATTGTTATCGAATACGCG
>WQYR01000141.1 GCA_009781145.1 Propionibacteriaceae bacterium
GCATGGGCGAAAGAGTTCTGCCAACGGGGCCATTACCGCTCAACTGGTGATGTTCTGGCGTTTGACATTTTTGGAGAGTACTCGCAGGTTGGGGACTTTCTTTCCGATGACGACATTGCCTTGGGTGCTCGCCGGTTGGCATTGGGCCTGTGCCGCAAAGGTGGAGGAATGATGGCTCGGTTTCACGATCAAGGGCTTGCGGATGAAATTTTCCTGCAGCTGGATGCCTGAAGTCGCGACACCCTGATGGTTTGAGCTTCCTTTTTGGGTGTTCGATCGCCTCGCTGCTACCGACCCGGCCCGGAGGTGATGCCGATCTACCGACAGATCAGGTGAAGTCTGTTGCCAGAATCACCCATTCGATTTGTTTCCCGTCACCGCCCACATCACGCCTGGTCGCGATAGAGATCCGCAGGTCGGGGCAGTCCTTCCCGTCGACCATCCATTCGCTATCTCTGAAGCCCAACCCCATGTCTTTGAATGCCTGTTTGATCTGGCCAAACTTGACGCCGTCATGAAGCGCCACGCCGCGATATGTCAGATTGCCGCCCAGAAACATGATCTGGCGCACCGGTGCAGTCAAGTCGATCGGGTTTTGCTGGGCGGCGATCGACCTGGCTGATGGTTCGCCGTCTAGGCCGTACCCCACCCTGACGAACAATCCATCGTCCGTCTTGAAGTCGTCCTCGTCTGGGTAGTTAGACACGCAGGACGCAAACCCCATCGCTTGGCGAACACTCGCCCGGTCTTGACCTAGTCGGATACCGACCGTGCCGCACGTAATGCCTTCACCGGGCACCAAGACCCATTCGGGCACGGCCACATCACTCGAACTCATGTGTAAACCCTAGCATCGTGCAGTCGCGCACGAATCGACGTTAATCGAGTGCTTCTTCGATGAAAGGGCCCAACGCGCGCTCTGCCTTGGGGGCTCAAACCTGTTGTGAGCTTGCGCACACTCAATTCAACCTGCGGTGCTTTTGCGAACACCTGACGCGCCCAAGCCGCCACATCGCCGAGAACCGAAAGTCAGGTCGAGGCTATTCGACGCCCGGTGGCGACGGCCCAATTGACGGGCACCATACCTCAGAGTGGACGATTGACGTACCTCAGCGTGGACAATAGTCGGGGTTAGCGTGGATTAGTCGAGTGCTTCTTCAGTCGCCGCAGGCCCGTCACGTCCACCGACAACCGGTCCAGGTGTGCGGGAGAAGTCGAGCGCCTGCTGCCCGTGGTTGCTCAGTTGTAGGTCGCTGGCCAGTGGTGTGTCTTCGAGGAACCCCAGCAGGTCGTCTCGCCAGGTGTGCGGGGCGACTGACAGGCCGCCACCTTCCCAATCCGCTCCACGGGGAACGCATACACCTCGCCCGGAACCGGGGCCGAAACGTCAGTCATTGTCGCCCCTTAGGCGATGGTACGAGGATGGCTTGGTATAGCGGTTTGAGGTCGTCAGGCGCTTTGTTGATGATCTGGTCCGGGTGTCGCCAACCGGTCTCGCCCCAGATAGCGTGGATGGCCGCTTGCCATTCGACATCGAGCGGTCGGCCTTGCGCGAGGCTGGCTTTCAGTTGGGTCAGGTCGGACGGCGACAAACCTGCCCGGTCGGTGCGGGCATCCAGCAGAGCGGCCAGGCTGTCACGGTTAGCGATCAATGCCGGGTACGTTTTGACCGGCTCTAGGTGTTGGATATTGCCCGCGCAAGCCAGCAGCAAGTCAATGGTGTGGCGAGTGAAGCCATGCTGGGCGATGTAGGCGTGAACCAGTTTGGCCTGGATGGACTGGTGTTCGCCGTCGCACAGCCGCAGGTAGTCCAGCCCGAGCGGTACGTATTGGTCGTCGGCCATGACGAGGGCGAAAACGGCGAACGTGCCGGGCATCGCCGGGTCTTCGTCGGGCAGGTTGGTGTACCACTCGAACTCGCGCATCGCCAGGCGGGCGTAACGTTCGACCAACGGTCGCAGTTCTGGGTAGGCGACGGCGTTGGCGAACAGTTGGTGGACGCCCGTTTTCGGTAGTCCCTTGATCAGAAGATAGGTTTTGGCTGGGGAGCGGAAGTCGATGCCATACGAGCGGGGGAAGTCGGCGTCAAGGAGCCGACACAGCCACTCCAACACGGTGCCAGCACCGCTTTGTCGACCACCTTGCGCCCATTGACGACGAAGCCGGTCGGCCACGCCGAGTCGGATTGGAACGAGCGTCGTCGGGCGGTGTCGTCCATAACTTGGTGAACTGCGGTGTCGAAAATCGCGTCCAATGAAGGATCACGTAGGTGATCCTCACAGATCAGGTATCTGCGCTCATCGGGTGTCATCGTCAACTCCTTTGACAGCGGCCACATTGGCATGCCGCACGGCACCGATTCTACGTCGATGTTCGCTTGTATCGCCTGCACACCAGGTGCCCGTAGCACGGGCACGGGTAGATGTCTTCACCAGATCGCCGGGTCACCCGTTCATGATGCAGCGCGCTAGAACTGACCGGCGGCGATTTGGCGCAACGCTTCTAAGTGAGCAGCGAACGCCGCTCGTCCGGCCGGGGTCAACGCGGCCCAGACGCGCGCTCGGCCAGCCGAGGTCGTCTTCCAGGAGTTAACGTACCCTGCGTCCACCAAACGGGAAAGGTGTTTGGACGCCACGGAATCCGCGACGCCAAGGGCATCGCGGATCGCAGCGAACTCCATTTGCTCAACCGCCGCTAACATGCCGCAAATGCGCAACCGCAGCGGGGCGTGGATTTCCTCGTTGAATTGAGTTGTCACAAACGCGCACCACCTTGCCGGACCCATTTGGTCCAACTCCAGTTTGCCAGCAGATACACTGTGGCGCCGAGAGCCAGCCCAATTAGGGTGTAGCCCCACCACGGCACGACAGCCCGAACCGAGTCAAGTGTCAGGATGCCGGTGAGTGCCCCCATGACAACGACCAGCACGACAAAGACGATCCAAAAGACGCGTCGCTGCCGAACAAGAATCAGGCGCGGCACTACCGCCCGGCGAGTGCGGCGATACGAGGCGATGATCACAACTGCCGACACCAGCACCAACACGATGACACCCTGCCTCAGCCAGTACGCGCTGAATCCTTGAGCGGCGAGCAGCACGGCGATGCAGACAGCCAAACCGGCGATGTACCAGCGCGGTTTGCGGGCCACCTCGCGGGCTGCTTGGCTCGAATCGGCCACGCTGGCCAGCGCGGCCGTGGCGTCACTGGTGGTCGACCCCGCCGGAGGGTTTGACTCGAAGTCGTACTTGTCTTGCGTTTCCATAGCAGTTGCCCTTCCTACTGTCAGAACGGCTCACGTGGAGAGTCGTTTTCCGTACTGGAGACTCTATATTTTCCAGTACGGAAAGTCAAGATGAGATCTCACCCGGCTGTATTCGATTCCGGATCGCCACCATCCAGATCACGTTTCACCACCCGGCCGGTCGGCAACCCGCTCACATCCAAGACGTCCCAAACCTCGGCACTGTCGACAGTCTTGCGCAAGTAGACCTTGTCGATCACTCGGACGCCCGCCTCAACGATCGGATGGTCGTATGCATCGGCGATGCCGCAGGGCACTCGGTGGTCGAAAGTGAACCCGCACGCCTCATAGAACGGCACAGTGATAGGGGAGTCTCCGGTGCCCACCAGAAGATCGCGGGCCCGTCCCTGATAGTAGGCCTCCACATGGCGCAACATCTGCTGCCCGTACCCCTGACGCTGCCGGTCGGGACGGACCGCCAGGTTCCGCACTTCGAACACACCGTTGCCTTCGTTTGTCACTACGCAAACTGCGACCGCCGAAGTGTCGTCGTCCATGACGAACAGGTCGCCGCGATCAAGGTATTCGTCGATCATGTCTTCCTGCTCGTCCGCTAGCAGCAGCAAGTCGATGAACCGCTTCCTATCTTCGGTAACAAGCCGAATCCTTGTGTCGTCCGGTTGAGGGGCCACGCGTATGCTCACCATCCCAAACCTACGCTTCTGCTAGTGCAGCCTGGAAGTTTCCACTCACCTGGTCAATGGCTTGACCTCCCTGGTCGTCCCCAATTCTGGTATTGACGCCTGGTACGTAAATGCCAAGCACCCTGACAAAATAACGCTATAATTATGTACATGTTGACCATGCCTATCGCTGAGGCGAGAGCACAGTTCTCGCAGATCGTCGATGAATCCGTCACCACTCATCAGCGCGTTGAAGTGACGAAAAACGGGCGCCGAGCAGTGGTTTTGCTCTCCGCTGAGGACTACGACGAGTTGACCGAAACCCTGGACATCCTGGCTGATGCCGAATTGGTTCAGCAGATCGTCGCAGCCCAACAGCAGATAGCAGCGGGGGAATGGTACGACGAGGCTGACGTGCGGGCCGCCATGCGCGAGGCCGGCCGTGGCTGACGAGTTCACTGTCGCCCA
>WQYR01000142.1 GCA_009781145.1 Propionibacteriaceae bacterium
ATGGGTGAGGTTCGACCCGGAAGACTACGCATTCATCGCGCACTATGACCCCACGCGGTTGGCCAACCAGGCCAAGGGCCTGGGAAAACAGGGCATCATGCGGATCGTCACGCTGGCCATCTCCATTGTCATCGTCGTCCTCATCGCCAGGAACGCCGGTATCCTTCACCCTACGTTGTGGAACCCCGTCACAGGCTGGACGGCGATCTTCGTCCTGGCGTCCCTGGTGCTGATTTTGCTGACTCAAATCGTTGAAAGCCTGGGAATTGGCGCCAAATCTGCCGGGATTCATGTGGGCATCCTTGTGGTTGTCATGGTCGCCGCCAATCTGGTTTTGTACCCGGTGTACCTGCTGATCACAACGGTCAACGATTACCAAACGGTGCTGCATAACTTTCTGGTGATCCTGAATGGGCTCGGTATCCAGCCCGCCGTTGACGCGGTGCAGCCGCTGGTGGACGGTGTCGACACCGTCAAGGTGGTACTGATCGTCATCCTTGTCGTCGGCGGGGTGCTGCTGGTCGCATCGGTCGCGCTGCTGGTTGCCTGGTTGGTGACGAGGCGCTCGCTCGGGTGGGCTCAGCGACGTCTTCTCAATCTTGCCGTGTTGTATCCGCCCGCCGTATTGGTGCTGTGCGGCGGTGCTGTCGTGTTCGGCTCCAAATACCTGTTACCGCAGCTGGAAAAGAAGCTCGGCCTCGACAACCTGCCGTCAACGGTCAAGCTGCCCGGCACGGGCATTTTCAACGACTGGCTGATCTGGGTGCTGATGGCTGGGCTGATGGTGACAGGTATCTTGCTGATCGTCGGCGTCACCAAGCTGGCTGAGGCCAGAATCCTGGTGGCCCGCGTGCCCGTCGGCAACGCCTTGCGGGTCGACGCGCTGGGCATCGTCTACGACGATTTGCCCAGCCCCCGACGGGTCGATTGGACGGCCGCGCCCGTCATCGCCGGGCGTCAGCGAGGTGCCCTTCCCGGGCCCGAACTGGTCATTGGACGCCCAGGCCAGCCGACTTGGTCAGTGCCGTTCATGTACCTTGATGTGATGCCCGGGACGATCGACTCGGCCGTCCGGGCCTCCACGATGAACGCCCGCACGCTGGACCTAGGGCCGCTGGACAAGGCGTTTTAGGTCAGCGACGCTTCAGGATCAGACGCGCCAGATAATTGCCCAGCAACTGGACGAGTTGCACGAGGATGATCATTGTGACTACGGCAACAAGCGTGACTAGGGTGTTGAACTTTGCGTACCCGTATGAGATGGCGAATTGCCCTAGGCCGCCACCCGACACCGCACCGGCCATCGCGGACAGATCCAGCACGCCGACGAACAAGAAGGTGTAGCCGAGGATCAGTGGTGCCAAAGCTTCGGGCACCAAGATGCGGAACAGTATGTGGGCGCGACTGGCGCCCATGGCCCGTCCGGCCTCGACAATCGACGGGTCGGTGGCGATCAATGACTGCTCGACGAGTCGCGAGGTGGCCACGGTGCACACTATCGTCATTGGGAAAATCGCCGGGACGGTGCCGATGTAGGCACCCATGACCACCAGCGTCACCGGGATCATGGCGGTGATGAAGATGACGAAGGGGATCGGTCGGATGATGTTGACAACCACCGAGAGCACACCGTATAGTCCCCGGTTCGCGATCAGGCCGCCGGGGCGCGTGCCGTACAGGGTCAGCCCGAGAGCCAACCCAAGCGCGCCGCCGATCAGCAGCGTGACGGAGACCATCAGCAGTGTCTGGCCGAGCCCCGTCCAGAAAGTTTGGGTCAGCCACGGGTTCCAAGCCCAGTTATTCATGCCCGTCCTCCTCTGGCCCCGCGCCACTTGCCAGTTCGGCCCAAACGGGATCGTCCTGCGGCCGCTCGGCGGTGCCCAGGTCGGTCAACACGATGCCATCCGCCTCAAGTTTCACCAAAAGAGCCTCGATCGCCGAGTCGCCTGCTGACGCGTCGGGCAGTGGCGATGTCATCTCGACCACCACGTTGCCCAGCGGACGGGATCCAACCTCGGTGATCGACCCGTAGATGATGGACGAGACGACGTGCATCGAGTCGGCGATTCGGGCCAGGTTGAAAGCCTCAGAGTCCAGGGCAGACGCTGGCACCGTCATCAAAATGAGACGCCCGGGGTGGGCCGCGTGAAGGCGATCAATGGTTTCGCGTGGCGGGTGTGATCGCAGGGCTGTCTGAATGAATCGCCTTGTGGCCGGGTATTTGGGGTGGGCAAAGACGTCATAGGTGTCGCCGATCTCGACGATCTTGCCCGCCTCCATCACGGCCACTCGGTCGCAGATATTCTGGACGACACCCATCTCATGGGTGATGATGACGATGGTGGTGCCTAGTTCCTGGTTGGCCCGTTTCAGCAGGGCTAAGACGTCGCCGGTGGTTTCCGGATCAAGGGCGGACGTCGCCTCGTCCGCCAGCAGGATTGCTGGTGAATGAGCGAGCGCCCGCGCGATACCGACCCGCTGTTTCTGCCCGCCACTAAGGTGGGACGGGTAGGCGTCCGCCTTGTCGGAGATGCCCACAAAGTCGAGCATCTGGGCCACCCGGGCGTCCCGCTTCGTCTTCGGCCACTTGGCCAGCATCAGTGGGTAGCCGACATTATCAGCGACGGTCTTCGCCGAAAACAGCGCGAACTGTTGGAACACCATGCCAATGTTGGCCCGAAGCGTGCGAAGATCCTTCTCGCCCAGCCCGGTCAGGTTCGTCCCGTTGACGCGCACCTGCCCTGAGTCGAGCCGCTCCAGCGCGTTGATCAGCCGCACCAGCGTCGATTTACCAGCGCCGGAATACCCGATGACGCCAAAGATCTCACCAGTGTGGACGTCAAAAGAGACGTCATCAACCGCGCGAACCACATTGTCTTTCGACACAAAGTGTTTCGCCGCGTGGCTGAAGCTAATAATCGGGTCAGATTCCATAACGCATCAAGCCTAGCTTGTTGGGGCGAATCGTCATGTGGAAGGTGTTTCCGTCGCGGGGGGTCTCATCTCTCCGTCATCCTGCGCGAAGTCGCAGGATCTGTTATGCGAAGCAAGAACATTGGCCAGATCCTGCGACTTCACTCACTACGCTCGTTACGCGCAGGATGACGGGGTTGACGGCGCTTATGAACCGGAGTTCTTCAGCTGGGTTTCGACGTCTGCGAGCACCGCTTGTAGACGGTCGGGCTGGTCGTTGACGAGGACGCCCGTGCCGTCGGAGTTGTCCAGCAGAGCCTGGTTCCATTTGTCGGAGTGGGCCAAGCGAACAATCTCGGCGTACAACGGCAGGTCCTTGTCGGCGTCGAGGGCGACCCAGATGTTGATGAACGGGGCAGCGGCGTCGGAGGTGGCGTCGTCTTGGGCGATGGCCTGCTGGGGCTTCAGCCCGGTGTTGGCGATGTAGTCGTTGTTGATGATGGCACCGGCGATGTTCGGGTCGTCCAACGAGCGCGGCGTCTGGTCGGCCGAGACCGCCAGCACCTTGACTTTGGAGTTGGCCGTGTCAACGTCGGACACCTGACCGAACAGCGTCGGTGTGCCCGGGTTGAGCGTGATCAGCCCGGCGGACTGCAGAACCTGCAGGCCACGGGCCTGGTTGGTCTGGTCGTTGGGGATGGCGATGGTCGAGTCGGCCGGGATGTCCGAAACCGAAGTGTACTTCTTCGAGTACAGGCCAAGCGGGTAGATGGCCGTTGACCCGATGGGGACGAGGTTGTCGTTCTTGGCGACGTTGTACTGGCCGAGGTAGACGATGTGCTGGAACTGGTTGAGGTCAAGCTGGCCGGTCGACAGCGCCGGGTTGGGCTGCGAATAGTCGGTGAAGTCCTGGAACTTCAGGTAAATGCCCTCAGCCTGGGCGGCGTCGTTCAGCACCTGGAACTGCGGGTTGCTGGCGCCAACCACACCGATCTTGACGGGGTTGTTCTTGCCGCCTTTGTCGTTGGGCCCGGGCACCGTGAATCCTGCGACGGCATCGCTGGGGGCTGTGACGGTCGGCGTGGAACCGCCGGCGCTGCATGCCGTCAGCGCGGCCGCGATCACGACGGCGGCGGCAAGGGTGAACAAGTTACGTTTTGACATCAGTATTTCTCCTTGTGGATTGAGTTTTGGTCAGTGATCGTGGGGCCGCCTGCTTTGAGCCACCGGTCGGAACAGACGCAGAGAGACAACCCAGCTGAAGCAGTTGGCCAGGACAACAAGTTCTCTGCGTCTATGGCATTCGCATGGGCATGCCACAGGCGCACGTCATGTGCATAGCAACTGCGGCAAATCTC
>WQYR01000143.1 GCA_009781145.1 Propionibacteriaceae bacterium
AGCACCCCTCAAGATCGCACCATCTTGTTCAGACATCACAGCCATTGTGAACAACCCCTTCTTTCTGTGTCCCTGAAAAACCTGGTCTAGGTGTAAGAACAGGCAACACCCACACTAAACCCACAACCACCCAACCAGCAACCTCGTATCAGAACGTGAGATGGCACCAGGTCAAACGGCGGTTGAGGCCAGCCGTGGAGCGGTCAGGTGACTGTCACGGTCACTAGACCAGCGAAGCGAGCACCGTAAGTGTTGTTGAATGCCAAAACGATGGTTCCGGTTGTCTGGCAGGTGACCATGTCACCATCGATGGTGGCTTCACCTTGCATAATACTCCATGTCGCCGGTTCGAGACCGATGACAGACGGCAACGGCTGTGGCACGCCCGCGACCGCGCTGGCTGTCAAATGCTGGCTTTGAACTGTGAAATCCAGAAGGTCTGGAGACTGCACGACAGGCAACTGTGCGACGGGGGTCAGGTTACTGATGTGATTGCCATCCAACCGAAGAGTCTTCAACCCGGTCAGTGGTGAAAGTGCCGTTACATCGGAGATCTGGTTGGCCTCTGCGCTTAGGGTAAGCAGATGAGTCAAACCAGACAGCGGAGTCAAATCGCCAATCTGGTTGTAACCGGCATCAAGGCCAACCAAGTTTTTCAAATTGGCCAGGGGCGTCAGGTCAACGATCTGGTTGTTGCTAAGGAACACGTATTGGAGAGCCGAAAGGTGTGCCAGCGGTGTCAGGTCGGTGATTTGGTTTCGCGGCAGGATGACTGTGTTCACGTGAGTCAGGTACTGGGCGCCCTCAAGGGAAGTAATGCCCAAATTCTGGCATGTTGGCCCGGTCGACAGGTGGCGCAGTTGCGTCGCGGTGACCGGGCTATCGGCCGGTTGCTTCAAGAGGCCGTTAAGGCAGGCACGGAACGCCGGGTCAGGCACCACATTGGTCGCGGCACATGACGACAGAGCCAACCCTGATACCAGCGCCACGGCGAGGCCAACACAAACAACGACAACCCGCCGCAGGATTGGCGCCACCCGTGTAGCTTCAGAAACTGCCATGACCGGGAACTCTCTCTCGTTGTGCGGGGTGATAATGCGGAGGCGTAACATAACCGCCCTCGACCTGCTGTGCATAATTCCGGAGAGCTTCGGCAGAGGCCTCGTCCTGCTTTTCGAATGCTGTCGAGGCCAACTGCAACAACTCGCCAGCCGTTTCCGTTTGCCAGGCGAGGTCTGCCACCAAGTCTTGTAATGCGGACTGAACGTTGCTCCAATCGGAAAAACAACCTGAACCCCCCAACCCTACACGGTAGTCGCGCAGCCATGGTCCGATGTGGACGGACTGATCGATCTCATTCGCTGCCTTAGCTAGCACCGCAGAGATGTCTGTGAGAGCGTCGGTTATCTTCCGGATCTTGTCGGAATCCCACTGGACTCCATCGAAGTCGCCGAGATCGTCATAGCGCGGCTCACCGTCGGCGCCTGGGCCGGCCAGTTGGTTCCACAGGCGCAAACTGTCGTCGCACACCACCAATTGAAGGCTGGTCTGCAGAAACGATTCCTGCTCAGAAATACTCGCCAGAAGGTTCGCCACGTCGCTTTTGAACCCCGCCATGGCTCTCTCGTACCCAGTATCATTCCACCCCGGTTTGACATCCTGCCAGGCAGTGCCAAACTCCGTGACGAAAGACACCCCACTGGCCAGAGCGGCGGCCACGAGCGAACCTCCCATGGTTGGACCAGCTGCCACAATGGCTGCGAAAGTTGAGAGGCCAGCCGCCATGACTTTGAGTACCGCGCTGAGGTCGCCCCAGGGGACAACTGCGGGGCCGAAGGCACTGGTTGCCTTGTCTATGACGTCTTGTATTGACTTGGGCGTTTGATCCCAGAGTCCCTGCTCCCCGGCCAACCCTGCGCCGAGAGCCAAAGTGATGTTATAGCAGCTCGTCAAAGTCCGACCAAGAGCCCCAAGGAACTTGGTCTGAAAATCGAAAATAGTCAGACCGTCCAGGTCGGAACAGACATCAGCAATGTAACCAAGATAGTCCGTAATTGGGCCGCTCCCCATTGAACCGCCTCGTTCATTAATCGCATCAATGGCCGCTGGTGTCATCAACTGACGGGCTGCGACGGCTAAATCGTCAATTAGGCTGTTAAACCGCCATGGCTCTGGAATGTCATTGAAGGGGTCAAGCTCTGCGTCAATCTCGGCGCAGATCATGTCCCACTGCGGCCTCCACCCGGTGGAATCCACAACGGTATGCCCATCCGGGAACGTGGTTGTCACCGTGCCACCGCCCTCACCGTTAGCGTTAGGAGGCGTCACTGTCATGGAATAGCCATGTCCCGAGGCTGTCATCGCATGCGAGTTGGACGCCATCCAACAGAGAATCGCTGCCGATTTCAACGCACCAGTATCCACAGTAACTCCAATCAAATCTCTGACTCGCTGATACTGCAATCCAGATGGGTTACAGCGGTCTGTGCACAGCTTGTGTTTGTGATGGCTATTATCATCAAGTGCTCCTTCGTGGTGGCCCAACAGTTCGGGTCAGGGTTTGCCCAGTGATTGGCGCGATAGTTGGCGCAACTACACCGGGTGGTCCCGGGTGTGGTTGCTGGACTGGGTATGGTCCAGGGTATGGGGGTGGCTGGTGTGGGGGTGCCTGTGGTGGGTTTGGTGTGGCAGGCCAGGTACCGGGTGTAGTTGTTGGGGTCCAGCCTGGCGGGATCGGTGGTTGTGTGTAGGTTGGTGGCCAGTGTTGTGGCATTGGTGGCATGGGTGGTGCTGGTGGGCCTGGTTTGCGTCGCCGTGTCAGTAGTGTGACGGCAACGGCTAGGACCACGATGATGGCAACGCCTGCACTGATCAACCCCCACGGGATACTGGCACCTGGCTGGTTGATGGGCACAGGGCTGTTGGTGGTTTGGGGGCTGGACGGGCTGGGTTGGCATTCGGGGGCTGTTGAGGCTTCTACTTTCGTGCCGGATGGGATGCCGTATTTCAGTATCATCGGGTCACAGCCCCGGTATACGTATTCGTTGTCGCCTGATGTCCAGGTTGGGTCGGCGGTGCCGTTTTGGTAGGCGGTGAAATCGTCTGGTTTCGGGCGGGTGCCGGAGGCTTTCTGGGTCAACACATTGTCGGTGCTGTAACTACTGGGGTCGGTGGCAACTAGTAGTGGGGGGTTCAACACACCGAATCCCATGCCTGTGGTTGGTTGGGCGGAGGCATGGTCGGCGACCCCGTCGATGACATCGAACATGACTCGTTCCAACTGGTTACCGTTAGCGTTAGGCCATTTCTGTTTCGCTAACGCCAAAGCACCAGCGACCATCGGGGTTGAAAACGATGTTCCTTGCGTTGAGGGGGTGATCACGGATAGTTTGCCTGTGCTGTCTGGGTCACGGGCGGCGACAGGCCCGCCGTATGCCATGATGGACAGGCCGTCTCCCCAGTTGGAGTAGGAGGCCCTCTGGCCGGACGCGTCTACCGCGCCGACCGCGACAACCGTGTTCGCGCTGGCGGTACCAGCGATGAACGGCTGGCTGTCGTTGCCTACCCCCATCACGACGGGGACGCCTTTTAGTGCTGCCCGGACAAGCGGATAAACCATGCTGGCGTCAATGTCTCCGGCTTGGGAGATGCTGATCACGTCGGCACCGTCGTTGAGGGCCTGCTCAACCAGGTAACCCAACGACCATGTGTGCCCTTGCGCGTTGCAGTCCGGCCATGCCGAGTTCATTGTTTCACCGTCAGGCACGTCGTCCGTGTTCGGCGATGCGTAGTTCAAGATGGTGGCTTTGGGTGCCCAACCGTAGTACGGGGACGCCAGAATCGAGGCGATCTCTGTCGCATGGGAGATACTTGATGGCTTGTAGTCAATATTGCAGAAAGACTTTTTGATGACGGTCACGCCCTGCAACTCGGGTACCGTGGTGTCAACAGGCGCGTCCAACAGAGCAATCTTGACACCTGTACCATCCAACCCTTGGGCATGTAGTTGGTCGATACCCAGGATTGTGGTGTATGGCTGCGTGGTGATCGGCTGATCCGCGAAAGCCGGC
Organism: Propionibacteriaceae bacterium; assembly: GCA_009781145.1. Classification (GTDB taxonomy): domain Bacteria; phylum Actinomycetota; class Actinomycetes; order Propionibacteriales; family Propionibacteriaceae; genus WRGV01. The sequence goes on from WQYR01000143.1 coordinate 4,071, forward strand.
ACCACACCGACTATCGTCCCGACACAGGTCAGACTGAGTGTGGTGAGCAAGGCTGCCAGTTTGGATGAGACTTTGGCCATGTCACCAGTCGTCCTCGACGGGTTCGGGGGCTGGCGGCATGGTTTCAACGGTGCCCGCTTGGGCACCCCAACCCGGATCAGGCGGGCCATCGGTGGGGTTGTCGAG
>WQYR01000144.1 GCA_009781145.1 Propionibacteriaceae bacterium
GCTGCATGCCTGGGCGGGGGCGCGTCCGTTGATCCGGGACGCCCGGACGTCGGCCGACGACGATGGTGCCGCGAGCCAGAAATATGACACCCGTCACATGAGCCGAACGATGGCGATTATCGACCACCAAGGACGGGACGGGTTGAGCGGTCTGCTGACCATCGCTGGCGGCAAATTGACGACCTACCGGCTGATGGCTCAAAACGTGGTGGACGCCATGGAGGCGCAGTTGGGCACACCCCACCCGTGCCGGACGGCCGACGAACCGGTGCCCGCGGCGGCATCTGGGCATCATTACGCGGTCACACATCGACTGGCCGAGCGTGAGGCCGAGCACGCTGCGACACCGGACGACATGGGCACCCAGATCGTCTGCGAATGCGAACTGGTGACCCGGGCGATGCTCGAAGAGGTCATGACCGCCCAACCGGGCGGCCAGTTCGACGATTGGCGGCGTCAGTTGCGTATTGGCATGGGCCCTTGTCAGGGTGGTTTTTGCGGCTTGCGAATGGCCGGCATCGCGGTTGAGAACGGCATCATGGACGCCACCCGGGCGACGGCCCTGTTGCGATTGTTTTTGCAGCACCGCTGGGCCGGGTTGTGGCCGACGCTGAGCGGAGCCCAAGCCCGTCAGGCGGCGTTGGACGCGGCCATCTATCAGGGCATGTATCACCTGGATGACGCCGCGGAGGACGCGCCGATTCAATTCGTCACAGCGGGGGTGACGCCATGAAGCGCATCGTGGTTGTTGGCGCCGGCCTAGCCGGCCTGGTGACGTCGACGGCCCTAGCCAAGGACGGGTTCGATGTCACCTGTGTGGCGTTCGGGGTAGGTGGCCTGCCATTGAGCCCAGATGTGGTGGAGTCAGCACCGTCATCCTGCGCGGAACGCAGTGTAGTCGCAGGATCTGAACTGGCGCACCCCTACGCTGCGATCGGCTCTGACGCTATCCAGACCGGCCTGGAGCTACTGCTCGAGTTGGCCGGGTCTGACTTGCTGACCGGCGGCCCCGAAACCAGCGTCATGCTGCCGACGGCGTTGGGTGGTTGGCGTCCTGCCTGCTTGTACCCGCCGAGTATGGCAGCCGGGGCATCCGATGGTCCCGCGGTGATCGTCGGGCTGCGGGGGCTGCGGGATTTCTACCCGGGGTTGATAGCCGGCAATTGGGGTGGACGTGCTGCCATGGTGGACGTCGCCCCCCGCACAGGCGAAGCCACTTCGTCCCCCCTTGTGTTTGCGCGATTCTTTGACACGGACGAGGGACGGCGCGCACTGGTGAAAGCGCTTCGCCCAGTTGTCCAAAATGGTGAGACAGTCGGGCTGCCGGCCGTCCTCGGGTTGGATGATGTGAACGCCTGGCGCAAGATTGAGGATGCCCTTGGCCAGCCCGTCTTTGAGATACCGATGGCGCCACCGAGTGTCCCAGGTTGGCGTTTGAACAATGCGCTGGTGAGTGCCGCGCAGGCTGCCGGCGTCAGGTTCCGCCGTGGCGTCAAGGCGATTGGTGTACAGCAAGCGGATGGACGGGCGACGGGCCTCGTCGTCGCCAGTGCTGGGCACCCGACGACACTGCCGGCGGACGCCGTGGTGCTCGCAAGCGGCGGGCTGAAGTCAGGCGGCATTGTGATGGGCGATCATCAGCAGTTCCACGAGCCGGTGATGGGCTTGCCTCTCGCCAATGTGCCGGAGGCGCCATTTGTTGCGGACGTCTTCGCCCCCCAGCCGGCCTACCTGGTGGGCGTCCGGGTGGACGAGGCGATGCACCCGCTGGACAGCGACGGGAACATCGTGTGCAGCAATGTTCATGCCGTTGGCGGTCTATTGGGCGGGTCGGACCGCAGCCGCGAATTGACCAGCGGCGGCATTGACGTCGGCTCAGCGGTGGCGGCGGCCGAGGCCATTGGGGGTGAGTTGGCATGAGTGACCATTTCCCCAGTGCGACGCCCACCGCGCAACCATCACCCTCCCGTCATACTGCGGAACCATCCCCCTATCGTCATGCTGCGGAACCATCCCCCTATCGTCATGCTGCGCGGAACGAAGTAGAATCGCAGCATCAGGCCAGATCCTGCGACTGCGCGCAGGATGACGGGGGTTGGACGGCGCAGGATGGTGGTAGCGCATTCGCCCGCGCCCGTCTTGATCAATGCCTGAAATGCACGATCTGTGAGGCGTCGTGCCCGGTGGCAGCCGTCACTCCGCTGTTCCCGGGGCCGAAGTTCGTCGGCCCCCAGGCGGAGCGATTCCGCAATGGCGAAAGCGTCGATCATTCAATCGATTACTGCTCGAGTTGCGGAACCTGCACATTGGTTTGCCCGCAGGGCGTCAAGGTTGCCGAGTTGAACTCGCAGGCCCGCGCCGTCATGAAGGCCGACCACATGCCGCTGCGTGACAAACTGATCTCGCAGACGACGCTGATGGGGCAGGTGATGACCCCGGTGGCGCCAATTGCCAACGCGGCGCTGGCATTCCAACCGGTGCGCGTCGTTGTCGAGAAGACCGTCGGTATTCATCGTCACGCCCCCATGCCCCGGGCCAATTCGCAGACCTTTGAGGCCTGGTTCAGGCGTCATCGGCGCGCGTACCCCGTCACCCGGCCCAAGCCCGTGTTGTTCTTCCACGGGTGCGCCGGGGAGTATTTCGAGGTTGCGACGTCGAAGATGTCCGTCCAGGTGTTGGAGTACCTCGGGTACGAGGTGATCGTCCCCCACCATGGCTGCTGTGGTTTGGCGCAGCAATCGAATGGCTTGTTCCGGGAGGCCTCGGCGGCCGTCCTGAAGCTTTGTGACCAACTGCGTTCGGCGGGCGAGGACCTCACGATCGTGTCGTCGTCCGGGTCTTGCACCGGCATGCTGAAGCACGAAGCCCACGAGATCATGGGGGTGGACGACGACCGCCTGCGCGATGTGGCCGTCCGAACACGCGACATCATGGAGTTCCTGCGCGATATGCACGACGCCGGCGAACTCCCGCTTGATTTCAAGGCGATCAACATGACGGTCGCCTATCACGCCCCTTGCCAGTTGAAGAGCCAAGGCATGGGGTATCCTGCGACGGACGTGCTGGGGTTGATCCCTGAACTGAAGGTGGTCGAATCCGGGTTCGCCTGCTGCGGCATCGCCGGGACCTACGGCCTGAAAGCCGAGAAGTACGACATTGCCCAAGCCGTCGGCCATCCCCTTTTCGAAATGGTTCGCGCCACCAACCCCAAGTTGGCCCTTTGCGACACGGAGACCTGCCGCTGGCAGATCAGCCAATCCTCCGGCGTCCCAACTCGTCACCCAATAGCAATGGTTCACCGCGCCTACGGACTGTAGGCCGAGGCCATTCAAAGCCACCATCCTCGGAGATGGCACTGTCTGGTTCACGTCCGCCAGCGACACGTCGTCCATCGCTGCGCGAACTGACCCAGTTCATTCGAGGCATAAGGTTCGCAACTCTCCGCCTCGACGCCCGCTTCTGGGCGGATCGTCCTCGAAGCGGTGACCCGCAGCGCAAAGAAGCCGTTCTGTTGCCGCCCAGCACCGCCTCGACCCGGGCGGACGTCGAATAGTCCGCCGAAGCGGAGATTCGTGAACCGAAGAATCAAGATCGGGCCCTTGGCGTTGAACAAAGTCGGACATGGGGCAGCGCACCCGGCGCAACTCGGGTTTTTCACATACCAGGTGCAGACTTCAAGATCGGCGAGGTGGGAACGGGTTCTCACGTCATCCGTTATTCATGCCAGGCCTATTCGTAATGTGACCAGGCAGCGTAGATCGTCACTGTTCTGGTGATGTCATCCACGGTGTATATGACGCGGTGTTGGCCATTTAGGCGGCGCGAATAGAACCGGGCGCTGGGCGGCTGGAACTTCTCGAACCTATCGGTTGGGGCATAGGGGTTGTGTTTGAGTGTCGCAATGACTTGATCGAACCGATCACGCAAATGCTGGTGTTGTTTCAATTTCGCCAGATCAGGCTTTGCGCTGTTTTTGATGACGACGCGAAATTCGCCCACATCGCCACCGGAGGTCACAGTTCCGTCCAGTCGATATCGTCAACGTCTGTGATACCGGAGTCGTCGGCCTCGCGGGCACGTACCTTGGCCAGTGTACCGGTTGCCTCCAGGTAGAGGGTTTCCTCAATGCTGCGCCATTCGTCCTCCGAGATGACAACCGCGCCCTTACCGCCCGATGCCGGGCTGATGAGCACGGGGGCTTGCTGGTCGTTGACCTGCCGGATAATGCCAAACAGGTTGGCCCGCGCC